>JAGLDQ010000037.1 GCA_023145535.1 Cocleimonas sp.
TTGAATGTGGCGCATGTGGTTGTTTACAGATTGAAGAGGTGCCCGACAACTTGCCAAGTTATTATCCTGACGATGATTATTATTCTTATGATAAAATTCAATCGCCAACAGGGGCGAAAAAATTTCTAGTGACAAAACGTGATCTTTATGCGGCAACGGGGCGCTGTCTGATTGGCAAGGTTACCCATCAGTTTATGCCGCATAGTAAAATTCATACGCTACAAAAAGCAGGCATCACAACTCATTCGCGTATTTTAGATGTAGGTTGTGGGGCAGGGCATTTATTGCACTCGCTACAAGAAGCTGGATTTAATAATTTACTCGGTGTTGATCCTTTTAACGCGGATAATATCCATTATGACAATGGTTTAAATATTGAAAAAAAGTCTATTCATGATATAGAGCAGGGTGATTGGGATTTGATTATGTTTCATCATTCCTTTGAGCATGTTTTTGATCAGCAAGAAGTATTGATTAAAGCGGCTCGCTTGCTAAAACCGGGTGGAGTTTGTTTGGTGCGTGTACCAACAGCTTCTTCATGGGCTTGGAAGCATTATGGTGTTAATTGGGTGCAGTTAGATGCGCCACGTCATTTGTTTTTGCATTCGGTTGATAGTATGAAATTATTGGCTGAAAAAGTGGGTATGCAAATGGAGGATGTAGTGTATGACTCCTTTGCTTTTCAATTATGGGGAAGTGAGCAGTATCTAAAGGGTATTGCCTTAAATGATGAATCATCTTATGCGGTTAGCCCTGAGCAATCAGCGTTTTCTAAACAAGATATTGCAGCATTTGACAAGCGCAGTATTGCGTTAAATAAGGACAACCAAGGTGATCAGGCGGCTTTTTATCTTAGAAAACCGGTGTGATTCTGAAAAATATTTACAGAAAGCTCATCTAAAGACTAGTAAAAAGAGTTCTCTCTGCGTCTTTGTGAGATTATTTTGTTTTGTAGAATTAAATTAATGTCAAAAAAAACCAAAATATTAGCAATATCATCCCCAGGTGGGCATTGGATACAACTTAATAAAATCTGTAATCAGCTAGAAAATCAGTTTGATGTGATTTATGCAACACCCGGTGAGCACTATAAATCCTCTACAAAAGAGGGGGGGCGAAAAGTTTATGCGATCACGGATGCTAGTGCGGATAGTAAATTAAATCTTATACCGGTTACTTTGCAGATTCTTTCTATTCTTATACGCGAGCGTCCCCATACGATTATCTCGACAGGTGCAGCACCTGGTGTTATGGCCATATTGCTTTGTAAATTCTTGCCGATTAAAACCATTTGGATTGATAGTATTGCCAATGTCAAAGTGTTATCGCGCTCAGGAAAAATGGTAAAAAATCACGCTAATCTTGTCGTAACGCAATGGCAAGATCTAAGTGATAATAAACATATTTTCCATCGAGGATCGGTGTTGTGATTTTTGTTGCGGTAGGTACACAGTTTCCTTTTGATCGTTTGATTGAAAATATGGATGAATGGGCGGCGAATAATAATGAGGACGTTATTGCACAAATTGCAGAGGGTGAATATACGCCACACAACATAAAATGGCAGCGCTTTTTAGATGCCAAACAATATAATCAGGCTATAAAAGATGCCTCTGTCTTTGTTTCACATGCGGGTATGGGGAATATTATTAGTGCGCGCAATCAGGGTACACCGATTATTGTTATGAATCGTCAATTTGAATTAGGCGAGCATCGCAATAACCATCAAGCGGAGGGCGTGAAGTGGATGGCTGAACTATCAGGTGTTTATGCTGCGTCCACGCAAGCGGAGTTGTATACCCTCTTATGTGATACTGATGCGCTTCAAGTAACATCAAATAATGACAGTGAAAATTTGGATGAATTGGTCAATTTTTTGGGTCGTTATATTACGACAGGAAGCACCGATTAAATGGGGTTATTACAAAAAGCATTGAAAAACCCGCTATTGATCAGTAGCTTTTTCTCGATTATCGCGCGCTTTACTGGTGTGGGGTTGAACTTTGCTGCCTCAATTGTTATTACACGAATGCTGGATATGTCTGAAGCAGGCGTGATCTTTATGTTGATGTTGTTTGTCACAGGGGTGTCGCTAATAAGTCGTATTGGCGTAGATCAGCTGATTGTTAAATCGGTTGCCAGTCTTCATGATAATGATTCTGATCAGCGTACGGGTATTTTACTCAATAGTTATAAACTGCTGACCCTCACGTCATTACTTTTTATGTTAATTTGGGTCGTTGCTAGTCCGTGGTTACGTGATGCGTTTTTTCATAATGAGATCGCTCTGACTGATTTAAGGCTAGCAGGTATTAGTTTGTTGTTTTTTAATCTAGTCACCACGAATAGTTTTTATCTAAAGGGGCTTAAGCGTAGTTCATCTTCTGTGTTAGTGCAAAATGCGCTTCCCGCCATTAGCTACTTATTTTTGATTGCAATTTTTTGGACATCTTTTCGGGATAATCAGTTAGCTGTTAACCTTTATACTTTCTCGATTGTTCTTGCAGGGATTTTATCTGTCTTTGCGGTATTGCCGCATTTATCACGACAAAAAGCAGTCGTTGATGCGCCTAGTCCACTTAAAATATTTAAAGAGTCACTCCCATTAGCCCCTATTTCTTACTCTGCTTTTCTTATGCTCTGGGTGGATACACTCATGGTTGGCTGGTTTCTGCAAAATGAAGCGGTAGCCTTGTATAATGTAGCCGCAAAAATATCTTTTATTAGTCTGTTTTTTTTGGGCGCTCTTGATGCAACAATCTATCCGCGCCTGCTTTCAACCTTCCATCATAATAGGGAAAAGTTAAGTACTTTCTTCTGGCAATCAACAGCATTAGTCATCATGGTATTGTTAGTTGCGACCTTGCTAATGTTAGGGTTATCCTATTGGTTGTTGCTTGCTTTTGGTGATCAATATGTGAGTGCCAAAACAACGCTAATTATTTTACTATTTGCTCAGTTTTTTCGTGCTACCAGCCTTACCTTTTCATTTATGTTTATAATCCGTGAAAAAGTGCGCTATCTGAATATTGTTTTAGTTGCGGCTCTGGTGGTAGATTTAATCTGTAATATACTCTTAGTTCCTCAATATGGTATTGAGGGGGCAGCAGTGTCGACACTGATTACCAATGTCTTTTTAAGTATAACCATTGTTATTTTATTCCTATACCAGAAACTTTTAGGGCTTAATGTTGAATAATCTGTGGAACTTAACGCGAAATTTTGGTTTCAGATTGAATGATCCAAAGAGATGCGTCGTTACTCTATGTGGTTTGTAGGGAATGCCTTTGGAGTTATTCAACTGGAGGCAAAAAGGTAAGTTAAATGGTGTGTGTTATTTAATTCTTAGTCCTTAATCACGGACAGATCTGAGGTTGCATGATTTTTAAAATATTGGGAATTCTCTTTGTTATTTCAATTTTTATTCCCGTTGAATTCCATTATCTAGTGGGTTCTTTACGTATCGAAGCTTATCGTGTGGTATTAGGTATTGCCTTATTGTATTCGCTACTCAATATCAAAGCGCTATTAGAAAAGGTAGATTTAATTGATATCTTACTGTTTATTTTTATTCTTTTTGCCGCCGCTAGTCTTATTTATAATCATGGGATACAAAAAGGCATAGAGTCATCAGGTATTTTGGCCATTGAAGTGTTAGGGGCATTCTACTTAGCGCGTGGTGTGATCACTTCGCCTAAAAGTTATTATCGCTTTAATATGCTTTTTGCCACGATATTGGCTTTATTAGTACTGGTTTCTGTTTATGAAGCACTGGCTCAGCATCGTATTTTGCATGAGCTGGCGAAAAACATAACGGGGAATGATTCGCTTAACTGGAAGCTCTATACGCATTACTATGTCCGCTTTGGTATTATGCGAACCACTAACTTATTTGCCCATCCCATTTTATATGGCACGATAGGCGCTATGTTCTTCCCCTTTATGGTTTTATTGCTATTGTACCGTTATAAAGTAAGCAACTTACTAAGAGTGTTGGCTTTGTTGGTTGGTATGATTTCTACCCTATCATCAGCCCCTTTGCTTTCTGTTGTTTTTCAAGGGATGACCGCTGTATTAGCACAATATTGGATGGGTGCTAAAAGACTGTGGATGGCCGTTGCCTTTTTTGGAGTTTCGGCCTTTTTGGTTATTGAAGCCCTATCGAATCGTGGTTTTTTTGCGATTCTTATTTCTTATCTCACGTTTAACCCTGTGACTGGTTACTATCGAATGTTGCAATGGGAGTATTCGATGGATGATATTGCCGATAATCCCGTTTTTGGAATAGGCTTGCATGATTGGAGTCGCCCTGAGTGGATGAATTCTAGTATTGATAGCTTTTGGTTATTAATGACGATGCAGCATGGCGTGTTTGCAGGCTTTATTTTGTTGTTTTGCTCTCTTTATGCTGTTTTTCATGTGCTCAATGACTTGCATAAACATCATCTGGCAACACGTTGGATGGTGAAATCATGGATCTTGGCTTTTATGTCACTCATCTTAATTGGCTTTACTGTTGATTATTTCGGCAAAATACAACCGTTGTTCTTTTTTGTGCTTGGTTCAATTGGGTGGGCAAAGTATTATCCAGAGTTAAATAGATCAGTTGAAAAACTGGTGAATAAGGCAAAGCAAAAAGAACGCCGAAAACAACAAAGACGATTATAAAAATTATGCGACTACGTTTTGTAAATCAAAGAATGTTTATGTTTTTAGTCGGTGTGCGAAATAATATTTTGC
>JAGLDQ010000038.1 GCA_023145535.1 Cocleimonas sp.
AGTCTATCGCCGCGAGAGAACCGATACGGATCACCCTAGAGTTCAGACTATTTATCTGAATTAATGACAGCGCGGCGATTATGCGATAAAAATAACACTGAAACAAGGAGGATATTTGTTTTTTTCACTCACTCTTGGCGGTCAATGGAGTTTCAACGTATAATCCTGCCTTTTTATTTTAATAACCTTTTCAAAGCACCTAGCCCTATGAAAGTTTCTCAATTTCCAATATCGACCCTTCGTGAGACCCCTGCTGATGCTGAAATAATCAGTCATCAACTCATGCTAAAAGCGGGTTTAATCCGTCGTTTAGCCTCTGGTTTATACACATGGGCACCCTTTGGTTTAAAAGTATTGCGCAAAGTAGAAGCAATTGTTCGTGAAGAGATGAATAACGCGGGTGCTATTGAGTTATTAATGCCCTCTATTCAGCCCGCTGAATTATGGCAAGAGTCACAGCGTTGGGAGCAGTATGGTAGTGAGCTATTGCGTATGACAGATCGTCATGGACGAGAGTTTTGCTATGGGCCGACGCATGAAGAAATTATCACGGACTATGTACGCAAAGAGCTAAAAAGTTATAAAGAGCTTCCTGTCAATTATTACCAAATCCAAACTAAATTTCGTGATGAGGTACGTCCTCGCTTTGGGGTGATGCGTGCGCGTGAGTTTTTAATGAAAGATGCCTATTCTTTTCATCTAACGCAAGAATCGCTACAACAAACCTATGACACGATGTTTGAAACCTATTGTCGTATTTTTGAACGTTTAGGTTTGGATTATCGCGCTGTCAATGCAGATACAGGCTCAATTGGCGGTAATGCATCAAACGAGTTTCATGTATTGGCTGATTCAGGTGAAGATGGGATTGCCTTCTCCTCAGAAAGTGATTACGCCGCAAATGTTGAGTTAGCAGAGGCCATTGCTCCCGTCGGGGATCGCCCTGCGCCTTCAATGGAAATGCAAGGTGTTGATACGCCTAATCAATACACGGTGACCGATGCGGCTACTTTCTTAAAGGTGGATGAAAACCTGATTCTCAAAACGTTATTAGTACAAGGTGAAGATGATTCTGTTGTTGCTTTATTGTTAAGTGGCAATCGTGCGCTAAATGAAATCAAAGCAGAGAAATTAGAAGGCGTTACAGTACCGCTAGCATTAGCAACAGAACAACAAATTATAGACACCGCAGGCTGTAAGCCAGGCTCTGTTGGACCAATTGGTTTGAATGTTCCTATTTATGCTGATTTCTCTACACAAAAAATGGCAGATTTTGTCTGTGGTGCCAATGAAGAAGGTAAACATTATACGGGCGTAAACTGGGGGCGTGATCTGCCAGAAGCGCAGTTTGTTGATATTCGTAATGTTATTGAGGGTGATCCTAGCCCTGATGGCAAAGGCACGTTATCTATATTGCGCGGTATTGAAGTAGGCCATATCTTCCAGCTTGGTACAAAATATTCGGAAGCACTCAATGCTAAAGTGCTCAATGAAAATGGCAAAGCAGAAGTCGTCACGATGGGTTGTTATGGCATTGGTGTTTCACGATTAGTGGCGGCAAGTATTGAGCAAAACTTTGATGACCAAGGGATTGTTTGGCCAGAAGCGCTCGCACCTTTTCAAATTAGCCTTGTACCATTGAACTATCATAAGTCTGAAGAGGTTAAGAAGGTCGCCGATCAATTGCATCAAGATTTAGTTTCAGCAGGGTATGATGTGTTATTGGATGATCGTAAAATGCAAGCGGGTGCGATGTTCTCAGATCATGAACTATTAGGAATCCCGCATCGGGTTGTCATCTCTGCGCGTGGTTTAAAAGAAAATCAACTCGAGTATAAAGCGCGTACAGGGAGTGATGCTGAGAAAATCGCAGTTGATGAGATGATAAGATTTATAGAAAGCAATGTGTAAGCAGCAAGAACAAACTTATTATCGCTCGCAAAGA
>JAGLDQ010000039.1 GCA_023145535.1 Cocleimonas sp.
AATAATCGCTTCACAGCGTTCTGTCGCGCCATCATATTGCTCCATAATGTGATCGATCATTTCTTCAAATTCAGACAGTAAACGTGAATAAAGCGACGTTGCAATCCCTTCTTTACCACCAAAATATTTATAGATAGAGCCAATACTGACCTCTGCTTTGCGTTGTACATCATGTACGGAAACATTGTGATAACCCTTGAATACGAATAAATCAAGCGCCGCATTTAAAATACGGCAATCAAGTGGCTCGGGATTGGGAGGGGTTTTGTTTAGATAAGGCATGTCCATATTCTAGCATAGTATCTTTCAGCACGAATAATGACTATAATGGATTGCCAGAAATGAATATTCATTCTATTTTTATAAAAGCAACAAAGGAAGCATGTAATGAAATGTAAAGCCGCTGTCGCGTGGGAAGCCAAGAAGCCATTAGTCATTGAAGAAGTGGAAGTCATGGGACCAAAAGAAGGAGAAGTGTTAGTTAAAGTGATTGCTTCAGGTGTTTGTCATACCGATGCCTTTACCTTGTCGGGTGATGATCCTGAAGGTTCTTTTCCTTGTATCTTAGGGCATGAGGGTGGTTGTGAAGTTGTCGAGCTAGGCGCAGGTGTTAAAGATTTAAAAATAGGGGATCATGTGATTCCTTTGTATATCGCTGAATGTGGGGATTGTGAATATTGTAACTCCACGAAGTCAAACCTTTGCCAAACGATCGCACCGACTATTTGGACCGGTTATATGCCTGATGGTACGCGTCGTTTTTCACAAAAAGGCAAAGATATTTTTCATTATATGGGGTGTTCAACCTTCTCGGAATATACCGTTGTACCAGAGATCGCGTTAGCCAAAGTCAATAAAAAAGCGCCTTTAGATAAAGTTTGCTTACTGGGTTGTGGTGTTACAACAGGGATTGGTGCGGTACTTAATACGGCTAAAGTTGAAGCGGGTGCTACTGTTGCGGTCTTTGGATTGGGTGGGATTGGTTTATCTTGTATTCAAGGCGCGGTAATGGCGGGTGCAGAGCGTATTATCGGCATTGATATTAACCCCGATAAATTTGAATTTGCTAAACAACTGGGTTGTACTGATTTTGTTAATCCGAACGATATTGACGGTTCTTTCGTTGAATATATGCAAGATACGTATAATGGAGGGCCTGATTACTCCTTTGAGTGCATTGGCAATGTACATGTTATGCGCGATGCATTGGAATGTACCCATATGGGCTGGGGAGTTTCAACTGTGATTGGTGTGGCAGGTTCAGGCCAAGAAATAGCAACCCGTCCGTTTAACTTGGTCGTAGGACGTACGTGGATGGGGACTGCCTTTGGTGGTGTTAAAGGGCGCACAGAACTACCTGATTATGTGAATCGTTATATGGCGGGTGAAATTGAGTTGGATAGCCTCGTGACACACACCATGCCCTTGGAAGAGATTAATAAAGCGTTTGACTTGATGCACTCAGGCGAAAGTATTCGTTCGGTTATTATTTTTTAAGGAGGCGCATTGATGATAATCCAAAAAATAGAAAGTATAAAAGAATTTGGCGGTTATTTAAATCGCTACACGCATCAATCAGAGGTTTGTAACACTGAAATGATGTTCTCAGTATATCTTCCACCACAAGCAGAAAAAGGGAAGGTTCCTACGCTCTATTGGCTGTCAGGTTTAACCTGTACGGATGATAATGTAAGAACAAAAGCAGGGATGCAACGTTATGCGGCTGAGCAGGGTATGGCGTTAGTTTTCCCTGATACCAGTCCACGCGGTGATGACGTAGCAGATGAATCAGAACGTTATGATTTAGGGAAAGGTGCAGGCTTTTATGTGAATGCCACTCAAGCACCGTGGTCAACGCATTATCAAATGTATGCTTATGTTACGCAAGAATTGCCCGCTTTATTAGAGGCTAATCTTCCATTGATTCCTGAGTTGCGTTCTATTTCAGGTCACTCAATGGGTGGGCATGGCGCATTAATTTGTGCTTTAAAAAATCCGGATACTTATCAGTCGGTATCCGCTTTTTCTCCTATTTGCAATCCGATTAAGGGGGACTGGGGAAAAGGTTGTTTTAGCGCTTATCTTGGTGATAATGAAGAGGAATGGAAAGCTTATGATGCCGTTGCCCTTATTAAGCAAGGCGCTAAAGTATCGGAACTGTTCATTGATCAAGGGTTGGCGGATGAGTTCTATGATGAAAAACAGCTTCTGCCAGAGAATCTACAAGTAGCCTGTGATCATGCCGATCAAAAATTAACATTACGCATGCAAGCGGGTTATGATCATAGTTATCATTTTATCGCGACCTTTATTGGCGAGCATATTGCTTATCATGCCAAGGCTTTGGCAAGGTAGGGGTGCATTCTTTAATGTGTTCCCGTGCGTTCAGCATAGGAATGCAATTTGCAACGCTTCAGCATTGTGGCTCGTGAGGCTGGAGTGTTAGATACGCAGATACCCCCTATCGATATTTATGAAAAAGAGGGGGGATAAAGCAGGCGTAACCCACTGCATCTTTATTTCAGAGAGAAACCTTTGTTTGGCAGTAATTTTGAAGGTATATTGCGCCTCTATGAAATTATCTGATACTTTATTATTAATTCTGCTAGCGGCTATTTGGGGGCTTTCCTTTATCTTTATGCGTGCGACTGCTGAAGATTTTGGCCCTGTTATGCTCATTACTATTCGTGTGGGTGTGGCGGCTTTATGCTTGCTCGGCTTTTTACTGGTGAAGCAACATCGGCAGGAGTTTATTCAACACTGGAAAACCCTGTTTATTATCGGGCTTGTTAACTCAGCCTTACCCTTTAGTTTTTTAGCCTATGCGAGTCTGTCTTTAAATGCCGGTGTTCTATCGATCATCAATGCATTAACCCCCATATTTACCGCGTTAGTCGCACATTTATGGCTAAAGGATAAGATGAGTCCATTGCAATTATTAGGCATGATGATTGGGCTGTTAGGGATTACCTATTTAGTCTGGGAGAAAATGAGTTGGGATGCGGTGGCATGGCTGCCTATTGTATCGGCGATCCTAACAACAGTGTCATATGGAGTCGCGGCGAATAGTACTAAAAAATATTTAAAAGATGTTTCTCCCATGACAGCAACCGCAGGAAGTTTATTTTTCGCGGCCTTATTCATGATGGCACTATCGGTGTTCTTTTTACCTGATTTTAGTGTTATTTCTACTAAGTCATGGGTCTATGCGCTGGCCTTAGGCGTGTTATGTACCGCTATTGCTTATCTGCTCTTTTTTAGATTGATTCAAAATGTTGGCCCATCAAAAGCGGTTAGTGTCACCTTTATTATCCCTATTTTTGCTTTTTTATGGGCATATTGGTTACTAGGAGAAGTGGTTACTGTACGGATGTGGATAGCGACGGTGATTATTTTATTGGGTACGGGGTTAGTGATAGGTGTGATTGGCGGCAAAAAAGAGGCTTCATAATTAGCACATTAACCCGAAATAAAAAATATCTATCTCACAAAGGCACAGGTAACGGTGTTTTCTTCTCTTTATTGTGGCGTGCTTTGTATCTTTGCGAGATGATTTTTAATGGTATTAAATACGATCAATCATACAGTAAAATATCCCCAATTGACTTGGCCCATTGTTCAAAAGCAGGCACTTCAAAGAGTTCATCTCCGACGGCACGTAACATATCAGACACGAGCATGACTCCCATTTCTTTTTGGCGAAAAGCTTTCGCATAGTTAAGAATATTTCCAAATACTTCTTCTGCATTTTCTTTTTCTTTCACTGCAATCGCGCGCCCGACGAGTGCTGAAGCAACGGCGTATTGTAGGTCAATTTCTTTGGGTGCTTTAATATCTTCGCCACGAGTAATAGCATCAAGGTCTGGCATTTGATCCAGGCTATCAATAAAGGCTTTTAGCTCTATGCCTGCGGATGGCCCAACACACGCTTGTAACGTGCCTGCCATGAGCAGGGGCTTATCGCTAAATTTTTGTAAGGCGCGATTGGCAAATTCCCATGAGCGGGGTGAAGGAAAGGCAACAGGGTTGTGTGCAGGATCAAAATTAAATAATAATTCAGGGCGAAAACGTAGAAAAGCGATAATGCTTTCATGGATATTATTTTGATATGCCCATGCAACCCAGTCATCTAAATTGAGATCGACATCATAATGTGAAAAACGATTAGCAAGGGGGGAAGGCATGGTATAGGTCACGCCTCGATCACCTTGACGGTTTCCTGCGGCAAAGATAGCCCAGCCATCAGGGACTTTATATTCACCTAATTGACGATCTAGAATGAGTTGGTAGGCGGCGGCGGAGACACTAGGGACAGCAGAGGTAATTTCATCTAGAAATAAAATCCCCTTATTTCCATGACGTTCTGTATTGGGGAGCATGGCAGGGATTGCCCATTCAACTTGATTATGATCTCGAAAGGGGATGCCACGTAAATCACTGGGTTCCATTTGTGATAAGCGTATATCAATCACAGGAATAGCATGGCGTTCGCCTATTTGCACAATAATTTGCGATTTACCAACCCCAGGAGGCCCCCATAGCATGACGGGTGTATGGCTTCCATTTTGTGCTCCTAAGAATTCTTCATCGAGGACTAAATTTAGATGGGCTGGGCGCATA
>JAGLDQ010000004.1 GCA_023145535.1 Cocleimonas sp.
CCAATCATTAAAAAACGTCCCATAAAGGAGAAATTAATTTTAGTGGAGAATGCGGTAAAGGTTAAGCCAGCAACCAGTGCAACCGTAATGACAGAGGCATGAAGCAAAACATCATCCGCACGGGCGAGTGCCATATAAATGAGCGGCATAAAAATAACGGCTTCAGCGATGGTATAAAGACCAAGCCCCAGATACTGCTTTTCACGTGATAGGCCATTATGCGCCCAGCTATTGGCCAACATGGAAACGCCCATAAAAACAGCAAGCACAATTAACCAAGACCATTTACTTCCAGAAAGTAGTGACATAAAGCTGGCAGCGACACCTGATTTAATCAGCAATGACTCAAGAAGAGCAAAAGCAGCAATCGCGCCGCCTAAGTGTAAATAAGTACGTTTAATAAAATCTGCACGGTCTGTTTCTGTTGCATTAGCAACGATTTGACCGCTACCTGCATCTAAATAACTCATTATTTCAATTCTCCAGAGTGGTTGGATATTAAGGATTCAGAATAAGTTTTTGGGGTATTATTAAATTTTCAGTGCTAAGTAGATGTGCAATATAAATGAGATATAGCAAACTAGCTTAGCAAGTTTCTCTGATTAGAAACTAAAGTTTAGCATAATGATCTGAATCAATAGATTAATTATTGGCAAACACGCTATAGACTATATAGTTGCTTGCGGCTATTTCAAGGCGGCTCAATCTTTTCACTATCGTTAGGAAAGATTATTTTAAATAAGCCGCTAATAAATCATCGATAGAAAGCTCTTTAATCCGCGCTATTAATAACACCAGCATAAAGGCAAACAGTGCCATAATAAATAATAACGGGGGACGGGTAAAAACACGCTTGACTAAGATCAACACGGCTTCTTTGAAATGGGTTGATTTTACAATATCATGTTTGCTGAATTCAATGATATAGAGCAAGATAAGCAGGGCAGTGATACTGATTAATATCAGGAGTAGATTGGTATAATAACCATAATTATTGTTATAAAGATCTGTCTTTACACCGCCTGCATTTTCTTGCCGAATGCTTAAAAAGGAGAGTAATTTATAACGCGTTTTTTCTAGCAAGGTGAGATCATCACGTTGTTCAATATCAGTGATGATTTCATTCAATAGTTGCTTCATGCTCGTGATTGAGTTTAGTTTTTCTGCTGAAATGATCGCGTCAAAAACATTGACTTGTTCGATTGCAGGGGGGGCTAGTTTGTCAATGGTTACTTTTTTTCCCTTGAAGTGATTGCTTAAGGAGCTAGCTAATTCCTGTGGTATGGACTCAATATTTTTTTTGAAGTGGTTAAGTGAAGAGGCGATTTCCTGAACCTCTTCTTCCAATTCGATGATAACCAGTTCATTTGCCAGTTCGGCTGCTGAATCAATTTCATATTGAAAGATGGGTGTTCCTGATGTTGGTTTATCAATATTAATCGAGGCTCTTTTTTTATTGAAAGGGATGGTTAATGCTGGGTTTTTTAGTGGCATTAAATTGCCATTTAATATTTGTACATCAATCGGGTAAGATAATTCATGACTAGTAAAGGCCCCCATGATACTGACTTTTTCATTATGGTATATTTGTTCTGGAATAATGATAGGTGTTTGATGTAACAGTATATAAATACGAGCCTTGTTGTTTACATATTGGATAATATTCTGTAAACGATCAATATCCTCCTTCTTATTGGCTTCAAAATAGATGTGTTGGCAGTTGTTAGCCGCAAGGAAATCCTTAACAGGCTGTCGAAGCCGTTTTAGATACGCAATAAGGGTTTCATTTTCTTTAAGAGTTAGGCGGATATGTGCTGAGTTACTCAGATGAATACGGTTATATTTTGTTTGTAATGCTGTGTAACTTTTTTTATGATCGGTAAAAATACAGGCACTACTTTGATTGACACGAGTAATCCGTGGCACCGTCCCTTGTAATAACACATAAGCATCAATAATAGTCTTCTGATGCAGCGCTTTCACTTTAAGCGAGTCAATATAGCCATCTTCACTTTTAATAATATCTGGCGGATTAACACGGCTAGTCATTACCTTTTTCATCTTACCTTTAATAAAGTGACTGATTTTTCCACCATGAAGTTTATAGTGATAAGCTTTAGCGTGCAAAATGCGCCGTAATGATTCTCTAAAACGCGCTTCAATGCTGCTATTACCGTTGATATAACTAGCGAGGCGGTTTTTGACGCGAATGATTTCATCGACGGTAATAACGCCATTTTTGAATTCACCGATGTAATGACTACGCTGTGATTCAAGAATAACTTTGGCAAACATTAAAATATCATGTCCAGCATCAAAGGCATCAATGGCTAAAGCACCAAAATCAATGGTGCTGTAATAGCCACTTTCAGTGCTTATGCCATCAACCTGAGAGCGTGATTTTTCATATGCTAAGATAGAGTTCATGCCCATATCATCCGTGATAATAATTTTATCGTTATAACCCAGTGAGCGGATGCCAAGCGCGGTGTTATCGTCAGATCTTATAAGTCCTGCCACTTTTTTACTGACCGTTGCTGGGTTTTTTTCATCAAGAAAATCAATCACAACATGCGATGTCATAATGCCATTAAGATACGCTTTAAGCGCATAATAAGGTGTTATTTGTCGCTTAAAATCATCTTTTGTTCCAATAAACTTGGATATACCCGCATGTGGATTAATATCAATTTTTCCAAGCCCAGGAAAATGTTTACCAATCACGGTGATACCAGCTTCGCGTAGTCCCTTAATATAATAGGCAGCTATGCGACTCACGCCTTCAGGTACGCTAGAAAAGCTACGATTTTTCAACAGTGAGTTATAAGCGCCTTGTACGGTTTCATCAATATCCAACACAGGGCCAAGAATCATATTGATACCACTACTAGCAAGCTGGTAGCCCACCGCTTTGCCTGTATTTTCAATACTATTGATATTTTGGGTGGTTGCCATCGTGAGTGCTGGAGGAGGGGGCGTAATCACGCTTTTTATGGGATTGTAGCGTGGCCCTTCAAAATCAGCGGCAATAAAAAGGGGGACTTTTAAGTGCTTACTTGCCAATGCGCGGTATTGCATATTACTAACAAAATTAGTCACAATGCTAATACGCTCCTCACCTGATTCTGTGCGTCGGCGTAGGTAGTTAAAATTAGAGCTTTGTAAAATAATTGAACCAAACCCTTCCTCTTCAATTAAGCGCTTATGGATAGCATTGCGTTCTTGCACTCTAGAAAAATGAAGCGGCATGTTGATCATAAAAAGCTGCCCAACCCCCTCTTCTACACTAATATTCTTTGCCCATTCCGTAATTTGATTATTTTCGGCAGCGGTTAATTCGCGTGAATCAGCGTATGTGTTGGTAATAAAAATTAGACTACTGATTAATAGCAAGAGGGAGTGTGTAATTTTCATGTTTAGCCCCTTTTTATGAATATTTCCAATAGATGATATAACACGGTTGCAAATCCTGATGTCATCAGCAAGACAAGGAGTAGGGTCGTGACAATAGCCAAGGTCATACGATGAGATCGTTTCTCTTTTTTATTCTCTAGCGTGGTTTTTTCACTATCGGGCTCAAATATTTTTTTATCCTTGCCAAATAAACGACCGCTTTGGGCGCGCATATAAAGTGCAGCTGTGCCAAATTCTATTTCATTCGGTTGATTATAAATGGCAAGCCGCGCCAAGGTTAATGAGGTGTCTACAGGGCTACCATGTGATAAGGCGTTATAAAAAGTTTCAGAAAAGACAATGGCGGATTTATCCGTAATGACATATTGCATGGCCAGTACCGCCGGTACGCCCTTTTTAACGACGCTTTGTGCAACGCCAGAGAAAATATTCTCAGTAGAAGTCACTCCCCCTTCGCACGCATTCAGGACAATAAGACGGGATGATTGGCTGCCTTCAATAATCGCGGCGACACGTTGAGAACTGACGGGTACACCATTGCCCTCATCGTCCTCAAAAATAATAACACCCTCATTGCGTTCTTTACTAAAATCACCATGACCAATAAAGTGGATAATATGGCAAGGGTGTTGGCTGATGCTTTGGGTGATTTTTTGTAGTGTCGCGTGTTCGATAACCTCCAAGGTAATGCGTTGCTTTTGCTCCAACGGTGTTAGCGCTTGCTGAATTTTTTCTCGTTCTTTAGCGACATTCAGTGGGGGGTAATTTTTAGGGTCAGAAATAACGACCAAAACATGCAAGGGTGGTTTGATTTGCATTGATTTAGCGCCAATGCTTAGCTCCATATAGCGTACAATCGAGGTATTGCCAGATAAGGTTAAAAAAGAGTGGGTACGCTGATCAAACAGAAACTCCCATGGAATATTGATGAGTTCAGGGTTTTCAGGAAAACGGAGTCGAATACGCAAACCTGCTTTTTGACTCTGCGCGGTTATTTTACTTTCACGGTAAGTCTCACCAATACTTTGTTGAAAAATAGCATTAAATAACGTTTTCCCAAACCGTTGAATCTTATAGGCAATGTCATTAGCAGAGGGTTTGCTTTTATCAGGGTGAAGGTCACTTTCATTCAGAATAAAACTGCGTGTATGTGAAAAATCACTGACAATTTGATCTAATTCTTGTTCGGCAAAAGGAAAGTCAAAGCGATTGCGTGCCTCACCATTAGGCGAAGCAATTACACGCGCCTGATATTGGGTGTTGCGCTTGCTGATCTCCAGATCAAAATTTAAGTATTTGTCCATTTAGCCCTACTTTATCGATTGATACTCTTGACATGATGATGCAGAGATTGAGTGTGAAAAGCTAATCATTAGCCAAATTCGTAGCGCTAAGAATAGTAAAGATAATCAAGGTATTTCGTTTTTTATGCCCATTGTTCATTTTTTACTGAAAATGATCGATAGACCCTATTTATCATTTCATAAAATACGCGTATGCTCGTGAAACATGCAAGGATTACCTTCAAATAGTAGTACCCACAAAGGAAAGGAGATTTTCATATGAAAAAAAACACCCCAACGTTAAATCGTCGAGGCTTTTTAAAGGTCGCAGGCGCAGCAGGTATCGCCGCAACGGCTCCTCTGTTTTTTATTAAAGGCGCTTACGCTGAAGATCAGAAGTTTAGGAATGACCCAGGCAAGGGAAAAACAGTAAAACTTGGTTTTAATGTGCCACAAACAGGGGCTTATGCGGATGAAGGTGCCGATGAGTTACGTGCTTTTAAACTGGCCGTGAAGCATCTTAATGGTGAGGGCGATGGCGGTATGATGAATACCTTTAAGCCCTCTTCACTAAAAGGGACTGGTATTTTAGGCAAGAAAGTTGAATTTGTAACGGGCGATACGCAAACTAAATCAGACGCCGCGCGTGGATCGGCCAAACGTATGATCGAAAAAGATGGCGTATTAATGGTCAGTGGTGGTTCATCATCAGGCGTTGCGATTGCAGTACAAGGCTTATGTCAGGAAATGGGTGTCATGTTTATGGCAGGTCTGACGCACTCAAACGATACAACAGGTAAAGATAAGCGTCGTTATGGTTTCCGTCATTTCTTCAATGCTAAAATGTCAGGTGCCGCATTAGGTCCAGTATTAGAAAAGGAAATGGGCAAAGAGCGTAAGGCATACCATTTAACCGCTGATTATACATGGGGCTGGACACAAGAAGAGTCCATTAAAGAAACCACCGAAGGATTAGGTTGGAAAACAACCAAAACGGTAAAGACTCCTGTAGGTGCGGGTGATTTCTCACAGTATATTACCCCTATCTTAAACTCAGGTGCTGACGTATTGATTCTTAACCATTACGGTAAAGATATGATCAATTCATTGACGCAAGCCGTTCAATTTGGTCTGCGTGATAAGCAAGTCAATGGCAAAACCTTTGAGATTATCGTACCGCTCTACTCACGTCTAATGGCGCAGGGTGCGGGTAAAAATATGCAAGGTATTTTAGGCACAACCAACTGGAACTGGGCACTGAAAGACGAAGGTTCAAAAGCTTTTGTTAAATCATTTGGTAAAGAGTTTGGGCATCCACCTTCACAGGCCGCGCATACTTGTTATGTACAAACACTGCTTTATGCCAATGCCTGTGAAATGGCAGGATCATTTTACCCACCAGAAGTGATCAAAAAAATGGAAGGCTTTAAGTTTGACGGCATGGGTAATGGCGCAACGGAATATCGTGCAGAAGATCATCAGTGCTTTAAAGATGTCTTGGTTGTCCGTGGTAATGATAAGCCAAAAAGCCAGTTTGACCTGCTTGAAATTGTGCAAGAAGTACCGCGTTCACAAGTTGAATATGATGCGAAAATCTTTGGTGGTGACCTAGGCCCTTATAAGGTTTAGCACTTAACGGCTAAAGAAAATTAAACAACGGAATACATGAGCGATAGCTTATGTGTTTCGTGGTCAGTTATTTTTAAAAAATTTATCTTGGGGATCAGATAGTTAACGCTTATGGATGCTATCCTAATTCAAATCCTTAACGGTCTCGATAAAGGCGGCGCTTATGCGCTTATCGCGTTAGGGCTAACACTTACTTTCGGCACACTTGGTGTAGTTAATTTTGCTCATGGAGCAATCTTTATGCTAGGTGCATTTTGTGCCGTTCTCTTTCAAAATATTCTGACCTTTTCCAAAAAGGTCAAAGATGAAAGCATCACTTTCTTCGATGCTTACAAAGAACAACCGTATCTAGAAATATGGTGGGGGGATACAGGCTCTGCCATTATTGACTATGCCGTTCCCTTATCTATCTTATTTGCCATTCCAGTGATGCTATTGATTGGTGTTATTATGGAAAGGGGATTGATCAAGCATTTTTATAAACGTGAACATGCGGATCAAATTTTGGTGACCTTTGGTTTAGCCATTGTAATACAAGAAATCATTCGTCATTTTTTTGGTGCAAATCCTATTCCAACGCCACCGCCTGATGTGGTTGCAGGTAGCGCCGCCATTGGCACTTTCTTGGGTTTAAATGATAACTTGGTGTATCCGTGGTGGCGACTTATTTATCTTGCCTTCTCTGCCATTATTATCTTTTCTGTCTTTGCTTTTCTAAAGTTCACCACCTTTGGCATGGTCGTTAGGGCGGGTATGGCCGATCGAGAAACCGTGGGGTTATTAGGTATTAATGTTCAGCGTCGATTTACGATTGTTTTTGGTATAGCGACCGTTGTTGCAGGACTTGCAGGGGTTATGTATGCGCCAATATTACCCCCTGATTATCATATGGGGATGGATTTTTTAGTCCTCTCCTTTGTAGTGGTGGTGGTGGGTGGAATGGGATCGCTAGGAGGCGCTGTTGCGGCGGGATTCCTGCTCGGTGTTTTACAATCTTTCGCGTCAATGAATGAAGTAAAAGCAATCCTTCCTGGTATTGACCAAATAATTATTTATCTTGTGGCTGTTATTATTCTATTGGTTAGACCACGTGGATTAATGGGGCGTGAGGGGGTAATGGATGACTAATTTCTTAAAAAGTAATGGGGTGGTGATGCTGATTTTTGCCACTGTTGTATTAACGGCACCGATCTGGCTTGCACCGATAGGGGCAAGTTATCCCGACTTATTACAAAAATTTGCCATCTTTGGTATTTTTGCGATTGGTTTTAATATTTTATTTGGCTTAACAGGCTACCTCTCCTTTGGTCATGCTACCTTCTTAGGGGTTGGTTCTTACACCGCTGTATGGGCATTTAAGCTATTATCAATGAATGTCATTCCCGCTATATTGCTGGGTACGGCTATGTCAGGGGTGTTTGCTTTAGCAATTGGTTATTTAAGTTTGCAGCGCTCTGGTATTTATTTCTCCATTCTGACGCTTGCCTTTGCCCAAATGTCCTATAGCCTCGCTTATTCGGTGTTAACACCGATTACCAATGGCGAAACAGGCTTGCAATTATCACAACAAGATCCACGCATCATTGATGGCTTATTCGGCGTTCCTGTTGAAGCGGGTTTACCATCGACTCACTTATTTAATATCTCAATGAGTGGTCTTTCAGGCTTCTATTTTTGCGCGGTCATTTTGATTATTGCTTTCTACGTTTCATTAAAAATATTTCGTTCACCGTTTGGCTTAAAGCTAAGGGCGATTAAATCTAACCAAACACGAATGAAATATACAGGCTTTAATACGCGTCCTTACTTACTCTCTTCTTTTGTTATTTCAGGGATGTACGCAGGACTTGCAGGATCACTAATGGCCGTCACTGACCCACTTGCAGGCGCAGAGCGTATGCAATGGACAGCATCAGGTGAAGTTGTCTTAATGACCATTTTAGGGGGCGCAGGAACATTAGTTGGGCCACTGCTAGGTGCAACACTCATTAAATACTTTGAAAATATATTCTCCGCATTAAACCTTTCGGAGCTACACAAAATATTTGATGGACTCCCTGATACGCTCGAAAATATCGTTGTTGCCATCATTAACCCCTTTGTTGGCGAAGGTTGGCATTTAATGCTAGGCGCACTGTTTATGATCATCGTCATTTTCCTCCCTGGTGGCATTATGGAAGGGGTGAGCCGTGCTTTTAAATGGATTAAACGTATTCTAGGTTTTGATAAAAAACAGCCTGTTGTCACCAGTAATGTTACCCCTAAAGGAGAGGAAAAATGAGTTATATCCTCGATATTGATGGAGTCAATAAAACCTTTGGCGGTTTACAGGCACTTAATGACGTGAATTTAAAAATAGAGAAAGGTGAAACTCACGCCATTATCGGTCCAAATGGTGCGGGTAAATCAACACTATTAAACTGTTGTATAGGACGCTTAATTCCCGATACGGGTTCCGTCACCTTCAACGGAAAAAATATGATTGGCATGAATGCACATGATATTAATCATGCTGGCATGGTGCGTGTTTTCCAAACCCCTGAAATTTTTCCTGATCTGAACTTATTGCAAAATGTGATGATTCCAGCGCTAGCAAAAAGAGAGGGCACTTTTTCCTTTAATCCTTTTAAAACGCTAGCCAAAGAAAAAGAAATTCATGAGGAAGCAATGGCAACACTAGCCGACTTTAGTCTGGATACCTTCCATGACAAATTAGCCAGTAGTATCTCACGCGGCGATAAACGACGATTGGAGTTAGCAATGGGATTAATTCAACATCCCGCTTTATTATTGCTAGATGAACCGACCGCTGGGATGGCAAGGCATGATACTAATCGCACGATCGATCTATTAAAAAGTGAAAAAATGAGCAGTATGACCAAGGTTATTATTGAGCATGATATGCATGTTGTTTTTAGCCTTGCTGATCGTATCAGTGTGTTAGCACGTGGTCATATCATTGCGACAGGTACGCCCGATGAAATTAAAAATGATCCCAAAGTAAAAGAAGCCTATTTAGGGGAGGGCGACGATGATGAGTAAAACCTTATTAGAATCAGCAAAACCAGTCGATAGAGTCCCAGCTTTTAAAAGCAAAGGTTCAGCTCCTGCCTACTTTTCCTGTTGGGATATGCACGCCTATTACGGTGAAAGTTATATTGTACAAGGCGTAAGTTTTGATATTCACGAAGGCGAAGTGATCGCGTTACTAGGGAGAAATGGTGCAGGGAAAACTTCAACATTGCGCGCCATAGCACGCATGGACAACCCTGCTGTAACGCATGGAGAAATCTGGTTAGATCATCAGCCACTGCACAACATGAAATCTTACGATGCCGCGCAACACGGTGTAGCACTTGTACCCGAAGATCGCTGTATTATCGCTGGACTAACCGTAGAAGAAAACTTGCAACTAGCACAAATCGAACCGCCCATCGGTTGGAGTATAGAACGTATCTACGAACACTTTCCACGCTTAGCAGAACGTCGCACGCAAATGGGAACAACCCTATCCGGTGGAGAACAGCAAATGTTAGCGGTCGCTAGAGCGCTCGCACGTGATATAAAATTGTTACTATTGGATGAACCCTATGAAGGTTTAGCGCCTGTTATTGTGCGCGAAATAGCCAGCATTGTTGATAATATAAAACGCCAAGGCATTACCACGATTATCGTAGAGCAAAATGCAGTGGCGGCATTACGTCTAGCAGACCGCGCATTGATCTTAGATATGGGGAATATTGTCTTTGATGGCACAGCGCAAGAAGTGCTAGATAATGAGGCGTTAAGACACGAATATTTAGCCATTTAGGAGTAAAAGCTCCAGCTATTCAACAAATAGTTTACATTTTTGTAGCCTGTATGGATTTTATACCACTCAGGATAGCGTGTTGCTCCAATCTCCCGTATTACGCCTAGGGGCTTCGTAGGAGCTACAGAAGTCTCAACGAGCAGATGAAAGGTGCCTCAATTTTGCCAAAAATCGATGGGTTGTCTGCACAATATCCTCCGTCGCAAATAAACTACTAATCACGGCGATCATATCCGCTCCATTCTCAATCAAACGATCAGCATTTTGCACTGTAATCCCCCCTATGCAACAAATGGGTAATGATAATTGCTGGCGTGCTTGTTGCAATAATTCAATATTTGCCTGAGGTGCATTAGGCTTAGTGGGTGATGCAAAAAAACGACCAAATGCCACATAATTCGCGCCTAATTTCTCTGCTTCTAACGCCCTTTCAATGTCTTGATAACAGGTCACGCCAATAATCGCATCGTCTCCTAACACTGCACGCGCCTCATCAATAGAGCCATCATCACGCCCTAAATGCACGCCATCCGCCTTCACTTGTTTTGCGAGCTGAATATTATCATTGATAATAAAACAAACGTTATATTCCTTGCAGAGGGATGCTAGCGCGCTTGCTTCAATCACTTGTTGCGCGGTATCCGCATTTTTATTACGGTACTGCAAAATGCGAACCCCGCCCTGCAACGCTAATGTGACATTTTTTAATAAATTGTTTGAATCACTTTCAGTTATTGCATAAAGTCCTTTCATAAATCCCTCGTGGTTCTGCTAGAATCGCGGAAACCAATTAAACAAAAATTAGGATAGATTATGTCAAGACAAAGCGCTTTTGAATACGATGAACTCATAAAATGCGGTAAGGGTGAACTTTTTGGTGAAGGTAATGCGCGTTTGCCCATGCCTAATATGCTGATGATGGATCGTATTGTCGAGATGAGTGAAGAGGGCGGGGAGTTTGGTAAGGGTTATATGATTGCAGAATTAGATATAAGCCCCGACTTATGGTTTTTTGATTGCCATTTCCCAACCGACCCTGTTATGCCCGGTTGTTTGGGGCTGGATGCGATGTGGCAATTAATTGGTTTTTTCCTTGGTTGGTTGGAAAACCCAGGTCGTGGACGTGCACTCGGTTGTGGTGAAGTTAAATTTACAGGGCAAATTTTACCAACGGCTAAAAAAGTGACTTACCGTATTGATATGACACGTGTTATTTGTCGCCGTTTAGTGATGGGCGTAGGTAATGGAACGGTTTCAGTTGATGGTAAAGTTATTTATACCGCAACGGATTTAAAAGTTGGTTTGTTTACATCGACTGAGAACTTTTAGACGCTTGATAGGCCGCCAATAAAAACAGATCTCTCGAAAAGACGAAAAATTCACAAAAAAAGAGAGCAGTCAACCTTTGTGAACGCGGCGTCTCTGTGAGATATATATTTTCACCCTCTTAGCTAATATTTCATGATAACTCTCTCAGAACTTTCCCTACGTCGTGGTGGACGAGAATTACTTTCCGATACCACCGTTAATATTCACCCTAGTCAAAAAGTTGGCGTAACGGGTGCAAATGGCACGGGTAAATCCAGCTTATTTGCGTTAATTCGTGGTCTACTGCATCAAGATTCGGGTGAGTTTAGCCTGCCTGCATCATGGGTTATAGCGCATGTTGCTCAAGAGACACCGGCGAGTGATCTTACCGCGCTGGAATACGCTTTATTAGGTGATATAGAATATATTACCTTACAACAAGAGTTAGAAACCGCTGAAGGGGCGCGATTAGGTGAAATTCATGCCCAACTGGAAGCAATTGATGGTTATACCACGAAGAGCCGTGCAGCTACCTTATTGCATGGTTTAGGCTTTCAGTCGGAGCAAATTAATAATCCTGTTGCCAGCTTTTCAGGTGGCTGGCGGATGCGTTTAAATCTGGCACAAGCGTTAATGTGTCGCTCTGATTTGTTGCTGTTGGATGAGCCAACTAATCATCTTGATTTAGATGCCGTTATTTGGCTGCAAGATTGGCTGATTCGCTACTCTGGTACGCTATTATTAATTTCTCATGATCGTGAATTTTTGGATACGGTGATTCGTCATGTCGCGCATATCGAAAATAACAATATCACGCTCTACACTGGAAATTATACGGCCTTTGAGCATATTCGTGCCGAAAAACTAGCACAACAACAGAGTGCCTATGAACGCCAACAGCGCGAACGTGAACATATGCAAAAATATGTTGATCGCTTCCGCGCACAAGCAACGAAAGCAAAACAAGCGCAAAGCCGCTTAAAAGCATTAGAACGAATGGAAGAAATTGCTCCCGCGCATATCCATTCGCCCTTTAATTTTCGTTTTTTTGACCCTGTAAAATTACCTGAACGTTTAATAACGGTTGAAGAAGCGGCGGTGGGTTATGGTGCAGAAAATATTATTGAAGGCATTGATTTTCAATTAACACCCAATAAGCGGATTGGTTTAATTGGTCCAAATGGCGCGGGAAAATCAACATTTATTAAATTTCTTGCGGGCGAGCTTGAAGCTAATCAGGGTGAAATAGCGTTAGCACAGGATATTCACCTTGGCTATTTTGCCCAGCATCAGCTAGAACAATTACACTTAGATCAATCACCGTTAGAACATCTACGTGACATTGATAAAGAAACGCGCGAGCAGGAGTTGCGTAATTACTTAGGCGGCTTTAATTTTCATGGTGATCGTATTGATGAGGCCGTTGCCCCCTTCTCTGGTGGTGAAAAAGCACGCTTGGTCTTGGCATTATTAATTTATCAACGTCCCAATGTCTTATTGCTGGATGAGCCAACCAATCATCTTGATCTGGAGATGCGTCATGCGCTTAGTATTGCCCTGCAAGATTTTAAAGGCGCAATGGTGATTGTTTCGCATGATCGTCACATGTTAAAAACAGTGACCGATGAGTTATTGATTGTGGATAATAAAAAAGTGATTCCATTTGAGGGTGATCTTGAAGATTATGCACAGTGGGTTAAAGATAGAAACAAGCAAGAGCAGCAATTAGAACAAGCGTCTGAGGCAGAAGATAAAACGATTTCACGCAAAGAACAACGAAAGCGGGATGCGGATTTACGGAAAAAATTACAGCCCTTAAAGCGTAAAGCGGATAAATTAGAAAAACAGTTAGATCAACTGCACTCACAGCAACAGGAACTTGAAAATAGACTGGCTGATCCGAGCATTTATCAAGATGAGAATAAAAATAAATTGAAAAAAGCGCTGTTAGATAAAAGCACGGTTGATAAGAGATTAGAAGAGATTGAAATGGAGTGGATGGAAGCTAGTGAGGCGTATGAGAAAAAATTACTAGCTTAAAAAATCGTTGTGCAAGAGAAGGGAGAATGCCACCATTTTTAATCCTGTTGTATCGCTACAGTGTGCTTCAGCTACTTCAGGATTAATAATGATCATTGCAACAATAATGGTGGCGGCAATTGTCCATGTTTTGCTTTTTCAGTTTTTATCGGTGCGTTATTTTTCTACAAAAAACTCTCTGCAAAAATACCTTCCGATTCAGACGGCTTAGGCTCTATATTAACAATGGACTGGCTCAGCCGAATACTTTCAGGAAAAACATCCCATTTGTACTCATGTCCTCCAAAGGTTTTACCATAAAACCCTGG
>JAGLDQ010000040.1 GCA_023145535.1 Cocleimonas sp.
GTCGTGCTTAGAATGGCGGTGCTTTGTTTGGCTTGCTTTTCTATGTCGTGAAGTAGGGAGGCTTTGGCGTGCTTATTTTCAGGAATTGCTTCAATAATAATATCAGCCTGTGCGAGTCCACTATTATCAACATCAATAACAATGCGGTCGATCAGTGTGTGGCGTAGTTTGGCGTGGTTGGTATGATTGCAGTCTTGATAAAGCTCAGGTAATAGTTTTTCTAATGCCGTAGAGCGGGTGTCATAAATACTAATATAAAAGCCATTTTCTGCACAAAGTCGGGCTATATAGCGCCCCATTACGCCACAGCCTATAATATGAATACGCTGTGATTGTGGTGAGATGGCGGTAATATCTTGATCCAGTTTTTGATATTGTTTTTGTAGTTTTAACTGGTTTTTTGTTGCCTCTGAAATGATTAATTTTGCTGCTTCAATGGCTTCATTGTGACTTGCATCAGCGCTGGTATTAAAAATATCCCAAGTTTTTATAATGCTGCTAATTGCGCTTGAGTTATATTGATTATTTAGCAATCTTGCTTGTAATTTACTAGGCAGTACCTTGGGTAAGGATTTAAAATTAAAGCGTGAAGGCTTCTGATCGGTCTTATTGTTATTCTGCGCGATAAGATAGTGCGCTGCTTGGTGTGTTTTATGTGCAGGGACAACATAATCAATAAGCCCAATGGATAGTGCTTCTTTAGCCGAATAAATATTGCCTTCCAGTATCGCTAGAGAAGAGACTAAGCCTTTGATTTTTATGAGACGCGTAAGACTGCCAAACCCAGCGTAGTGACCCTGTTTAATATCGCTATAGCAAAATAGGCTTTTTGCGTTATCGGTGGCGATGCGATAATCACAACAGAGCGCTATTTCCAGCCCGCTATTGCTGCAATTGCCATTAATTAGAGCGATGGTTGGAAAATCAAGGCGACTGATACGGCGACACAATTGATTGCCCAGACTTGTGTATATTTCTGCTTTTTTTTGTGTCGTTAGTTTGAGCAGGGTGTCGAGCTTAGTGCCAGCAATAAAGCTATTTGACTTAGCGGAGGAAATAATAAGCCCTTTAAAACTTTTGTCTTGCAGATTATCAAGTATCTCACGCATTTCTTTTAGTAAGCTGATGGTGAGTGCATTTTCGTTACTTTCTTGAGAATCAATCGTTAGCCAAACAATGTCGTCTTTTGTTCTTGCAATGCTAATATGTTGAAAGCCCGTCATTGTTTCTCCTGATTATTTTGCAATAAGAGGGCGCTACTTTGACCATTGGCAAAACTAAAGTGACAGATACCTTTTTGTTTTTGTTCTCTTTGTAATATGGCTGCTAATTGTAAAATACAGCGATATTTGTTAGCGCTATTTGGGTTTCCTAATGCAAGTGAGCCACCATCAATATTGACATTGTTTAGCGATTGAAAGGCTTCAATGGATGAAAACTGAGGTTTTTTCTCTAGTGCAAGCACTTCCGCTGCGGAGGTTTCATCCCATTCCCAATAATCAATATCGCTGGCTTGGCATTGATTTGTGCTTAAAAGACTTTTGATGGCATTATCTTTATCCCAGTTTGGTTCTGATAATATTGCCAGTGGCGACAAATTATATTGATCAACTACTTCTTGATTTGCTAATAACAGCAGGCAAGCGCCATCGGTTGCTTGGCTGACACTGGCTTTAGTGATAATACCCGTTGGTGGGCTGCCTGTGATAATTGTTTGCTGTAACGACTCAGGATCAGCATTGATAATATCGTCATCAGAATGGAGGCTGAAGCCATTGGGATAAAATATAGGGACAACATTTTTCAATAGTTTATTGCGCTGTGCGTATTTAAGACGGCGTTGGCTTAATTTGACATACTCCGCCATTGCTTCTGCTGAAATTGATAGGTAATTTGCATTTTTTTCAGCTATTTCTTTATGTAAGAAGTAGTGATCTTCTTCTGTTGTTCTACTTATTTTTTGGAAGTGTCGAGTATGGAGCTGGTTTAATATTTTTAGTTTGTGGGTAAAGCCTTTTACTGTTTGCCACTCTCTAATCCAGTCTGATAGCGCATGATTCAGCGCAATGGGTTTTGCTGTCGACATCTCAAGGCCACCTAGCAAAATTAATGATTTTTGTTGAAATGCGATTTGCTGATGTGCATAGCGTAGTGCTTGTATGCCGCAGTTTTCACCCGCCGTAAAGGTATTTGGAATGAGGGATGATTCGCATTGAAGGCGTTGAGCGAGCTGCTGCGCCAGATTTTCTGTAGTATTTTCAGTACTGCTTGCAATGACAATGTCATCAAGCTGTAATGCGGTGAAGGGTTGTTTTAAAAACAGTGCTTGCGCCGTTGATACGGCCAGATCAAGTTTAGAGTAGGGTGGAGTTTTTTTTGAGTTTTGTCGTAAGTGATGACTGAAGGGGGTTCTAGCACCATCGACAAGATAGACCGTTTGTGAATGATGCTTATCCACAATACAACTCTCTTAATAAAGTGTGTGAAAAACCCAGACGGATTTTTATTAAGGAGGGGGATATTATGCTTTTGGCCCTTGCTGCATTTGTGGTGGATTTAAGTCTGTTAATTCTATTTCAATTGGAGGCTCTCTATCTGTTTTATTCTCCAACTCCTCGTAAGTTCGATTTAATCCTACCAGCCCTTCAATAATTTCTTTTTTATCTGAGCCAGGTAAGTCGGCAATGGATTCTAACACTTTAATGCGTGTTTCTTGCATTGCTTCTTGCTGTTTTAACGCAAATAATTTTTCATGCTCTAGTTTAGCGAGTTCTTTTTTGCGATAAATATTATGCGAGGAAACGATATAGTATGCAAAACTAATGGTAAAAATTAATGCAGAAAAAACCAGAATGGTGCTGAGTGCTGATTGTTGTTGTGCATTGGTCTTCTGTAATGCTAAGGCTTCTACATGTGATTGTGACATTTGCAGTTTTTCTTTTTCAAAGGCTAATAGCTTGTCGGTCATGCCAGATTCATGTTGTTTATCCTTATCCAACTTGCTCATTTCTTGTTGCTTTAATAGGTAAGCCTGTTGCAACTCTTGTTGTTTAATCTTCTCGGCATTTGATTGTGCATCTTTCTGCATTTCTTTTTCATGCAACATACGTTGTTGCGCTGTCAGGTTATTGTACTCCATTCGTTGGAGTTCAATTTTTTGCTGATAGCTTAATTCTGTTTCATTACGTTTGTTTTTTAATTGTTCCTGAATGTACTGAAACTGCAAATCCTGTTTACCTGGTAAAGCGAGTGGCGTACTAACGACACCCCCGACAGCAGCTTCTGAGGAAGATTGAGTTTGTGCTATTGTGTTTTCAGATGTACTCATCTGCTTGTCTTTTATTGTCATAAACGACAATAAAATGATAAACATAGCGATGACGAGTATCACCAACATTCCCATTACACGCATGAGTATTATCTACGCTTGATTGCACTTAGCAGAATTATCTTATCAGGTGTTTAAAGGGGTGTGATAAGAGTGTTGTGCAAGTGCATGTTAATTAAAGAAATCCATTTCTGGCTGTATTATGGTGTATGAATTGAGAATAATCAATAAAATAGTCTATAAATCACTCTTTATCGATGATATTTAATAGATTGAATATTTTCATTAAGACTATTGTCCTATATAGGCAATTGAGGGGTTCAAAAGAAGCTGTTGTAGTTTTTTATTGTCGATAGGACTCAGTTGTAAGCTGTTTTTTGTATCAGTATCAAATAGATCACGAATATAAAATAGCGGATTGTCGTTGTTATTTTGTTGTTGTGGCATTCTTTTTAATAGAATAGGTTGGCTTCCCTGTTGGGAGGCATCTCTTACTGACTTTACAGGTTTGTCAGAATTTACTCTATAAAGTCCAGATAGAAAGCTGGAATTATCAGAAGAAAGAATCGGAAAAAAGGCGAGTAATAAATTTTTCCCATTATAGAGGTAAAGTGTGCGATGGCTTTTATCAACTAGCAAAATGGAG
Source organism: Cocleimonas sp. (assembly GCA_023145535.1). Taxonomy (GTDB): domain Bacteria; phylum Pseudomonadota; class Gammaproteobacteria; order Thiotrichales; family Thiotrichaceae; genus JAGLBW01. The sequence continues at coordinate 3,975 of JAGLDQ010000040.1, forward strand.
GCACTTGCATTATCAGGGAAGTGTTTACGTATTTTTGTTAATAGGGAAGTGTAGTTTCCTTGTACTGCATAATGACCTATTAGAAATTTATTAGCATCTGGGTGTGTAGCAACAACAGATTTATTCTTAGTACGAGTAGGTTTTACAGGGTGGGGCTTTTTTTTATTAGTTTGTTGTACAGCAAATTCATCTGCATCAATTGAGTCACCAGGAGGTGCTATTTTTTCAGTAGCAATCATATCTTCTTCTTGTGGCGCTTTTTTTGAAGAAAGTTTTTGGATAGGGGGGGGGGTAAATTTTTTCTTTTTTACCGACTCAGAGAGTCCTTTGAACTCGCCTGGAATATAGCTTTTAACGTACTCATCCAGCCAGTAATCTTCTTTATTCTTAAAGGGGCCAATAACCAACCATTTTCCCTTTTTTTTGCTCATGCGAACATAGCCAAAGAAATAACTCTTCTTTTTATTATAAAAAGAATCAAGTTCTAGTAGTAAGACAGCCTCGTTCGTATCACTTAGTTCTGTGGTTACTTTGTGAATATGAACATTGCTGACTTTTTCACAACGCTGCAAGGAATAATCAGGACGTAATGTTAATGCATCCTTACATTCTTGTTTTTCAACATGTTGATAAAATGTTTTTAGCGCATCACGGGGAGCATCCGCCGCAAGACTAGGGGAGGAGAGTAGGGCATATAACAATAAGGCTGATAGAATGGCTTTAAGTTTGCAGCTTATTTTTTGATCAATCATTTTCCTACTTCCCTCCTTTAATTATAGTTTGGCTAAAATCTAATCATTCATCATGGGGTAACAAGCATCATACCATTGGGCAAATTCAGTATTATGTGATTTTGCTAGATCAATCGCCCCCAGTTGATCACTAGAGCGTAATATACCAAACACACTGCAATCGACGAAATCAGGCTTGTTATCACCAAAGAAAGCCTTTCCAGCTAATCCTTCTTTTACCCAATGATCAATGGCGGCCAGATACTCTTTCTCAACATCATCAATCTTGTGCTTAAGCTTCATTTTTGTCGCCACGCGAGGCATGACAAAAGACCCCATTAGACGGATAAATTTTCCTTTAAACCAGCCAAATTGTCCATCTTGAAGAATAAGAGCAAAGTTACGAAAAGAAGTTCTAAAGTTAGGATGAATTAAAGGGGGTAAATAATGCACTAACGTATCATCAATCCATGCTGTCCACTGTTTGGCATCATCATTGATGGTCAGTTTACTGTAATTCTCATTAATGTAATCAATGATGGTTGCTGACTCAGTGATTATCTGTTCTCCATCTTTTAATACAGGCACTTTTTTATGATCGGTAAAATCAAGTTCTGGCATTCCAAAAGGTGTAACCTCTACGGTTTCATAAGGTTGATTAGTGTAGTTTAAAAGTGCTTTGACTTTCCAGCAGAAAGGACAGGAGCTAAATTGATAGAGTGTCAACATGGTTGTGTAGGTGATCCTTAGATTTGATAATAGGCTGTATTTTACCATAAAAAATTAGCATTTTTTATTCATATCGATACCCAGCGCCCCGCACTGTTTTTATCAATTGTGGATTAGCCGCGTTATGCTCAATCAATTTTCGTAATTTGGAGATATGTTGGTCTAATGTACGGCTGTTGGGCATGTAGTCATATCCCCAGCAGGTATTAAAGAGATGATCACGGCTAAGCACTTTGTTTTTATGCTTGGCGAGTTGTTGCAAAATTTTTATTTCACGCAAACTAAGGTCTATAAGCTGCTCATTGCGTTTGGCTCTTAACTCATTAGGGAAGATGATTAAATCTCCAAAGCTAAACTGATCTTGTGGGCTGGTTTGGGATTGTGTTTTTAGGTAGCGTCGTGTAATCGCGCGAATACGAGCGACGATCTCACGCGTTCCAAAGGGCTTACTGATATAATCATCTGCGCCTAACTCCAATCCAATCACTCGATCAATTTCTTCTGATTTTGCGCTTAAAAAGATAATAGGAATATCATTATTTTGTTTACGGATTTCTCGACAGGCGGCATAGCCATCCATTTCAGGCATCATAATATCGAGAATGATAAAATCAGGCTGTTTTTTCTGAAATAATTCAATAGCAAGCCGTCCATTTTCTGCGGTCAGTATTTCATAGCCTTCGCGTGATAATAAATCCTTTAGACCTTCGCGTATATTGAGGTCATCTTCGGCAATTAGTATTTTCATTGTTTTTTGCTCCGTTGTTGCAATGGCAGTTTAAGCTGGAAGCAAGCGCCTTTATCGACGCTTATTAACGTCAGTGATCCACCCAGAAGTTCCGCTTGCTGTTTAGCAATGGCCAAGCCTATTCCCGTACCACTGACACCTTCCGTTAATTGGTTATTAATACGATAAAATGGCTGGAAAATTCGTTTACGCTCACGGTGCGCTATTCCTTTGCCATAGTCACGTATTTGCAGTGTAAAGTGCTGTTGATCGATCGTACTACTAATATCAACTTGTTGGCCATCTGCCGCATATTTTTCTACATTGCTAAGGAGGTTGTTAATAATTTGCTCTAGTGCATCAGGGTCTGAAAATAGTGAGCCTGTTGCTTTAAGGTCAAGATTTAAAGCAATAGATTTTGTTGCAAAGCTCGGTTTAAAGTGACTAATTGATTGTTGAATTAGCGGATTAACTTCAAACTCATGTTGATGGAGTCGTGGCTTGCGTGAAAAATTTAGCACATTCGAAATCAGGCGTGAAAGGCGCTGGCTTTCATCGGTAATCACTTGCAGATAACGTTGCTGTTGCGGGTTATCATCCAGTTGATCTTCTAGCATTTCTGAATACATGCGAATATTGGTTAGTGGTGTTTTAAGCTCATGTGAAACTTGGCTTACAAACTGCACCCGCTGTGTTGCTAAGCGCATTTCACGTATTTGTTCTCGATATAAAAACCAAGCTAATGCGCTAATCAATAGAGCAAAACCTGCCAGCGTTAGTAATAAGTTGTAGCGCGATAATACGGTAGGCGAATAAGCCTCACCATAGTATTCCACCGACCAACTAGAGAGTGGATAGCTGAGCGAGTGCTGTTGCAGTGATTGGTTTTTGGCGGGATTAAAAGCGCCCCATTGATAAATAATTTTCCCTGCGGTGTCCAATACTCGTAGGCGGAAGTTATTAGTGCTGTCGTGATCAGAGGTTGTATCAGGCAAGCGACTAATTAAATCAGACTTAATGCTTACTGGCTCTAATTCCACCCCAATAATCTGTTGCTGATTATTTTGCTGCCAGTAAATGAGATTCGCCCCCCCTTCCCAATGCCATAAATACCAACCATGCTGTAATACATTGTTGGGTAAGTTTTTTGTCATACTTTTAGAGACCATG
>JAGLDQ010000041.1 GCA_023145535.1 Cocleimonas sp.
GGATCATGCCAAATAGCCGTTAGACGTTGTACTAATGCGCTTTCATTGCGGGTTAATGGGATATTGTTCGCAGGAAGCAGGCGTTTATTATTTTTATCAATGACAAAAATCTGGCGAATAGTGCCGTTAGAATTTGTGATTTCTCGGATACCGTTGGTCTCTAGTTTCCATTGAGGGATTAATAAGCTGAGTGTTAATTGTGTCTCATCAAAATAAGCTTGAACCAGCGCATCAACCTTATCTAATCTGGCTGAAATTAACTGTTCAAAACGCGCCTTATTGACTTGATGGTTATCACGGCTTATTTTCCAACTTTGCCATGACAAGAATATCAATGGCAGTAGCACGATTAAGGAGAGAATGATGAGTAGTTTGCGTTGTGGCATTGTTTAAGTATAACAGTATTGGTTTTTTCTCGTTCAATCATCGAGATGGTTGAACGAGAATCGTAAGAGCAAACTTGGGAATGAGCACGGAATAGTTGCTCAAAGTGTTAACACAGAATTTTTGTAGCCAAGGCGCTTCGTGTAGGTGCTTTAGTAAGACTGCTGCTTTTCAAGCTTATACTGTTTCGCTTTAAAGTTCTTACGATTAGCATTCCACTCTTTTTCTTCCACAATCGTATCAGCATCCATAGAAACTTCGCTACTAAAGATCTCTAGCTCGCGCCTATCTTTACCTTCGAGTAAAGCCGCTTGCCCGCTAATAAAGCTGGAGCTTTCTTGTAAGAGTAGACGCGCCGCCTCACCTTGCCCTTGATCACGTAAACTTAATGCCTTTTTACTGGTTTCATTCGCAATTTGCTTCGTTGCTGATTTTACGACACTCTTATTTAATGCCCGCTTGATCTCATGGGCTGAGTTACTATACGCAAGTTGTAGCGTAGAGGTCAGTTGGTTTTTCTGTTTACTCTGCATATTGTGATAGCTAATTTGCACATCCGCTAATGCTTTTTGCTCATCGGCTTTCCCCGCAGGCACTTCAACTTCAATCATGACATACTTTTCTTGTTCACTATAAAGTTGGCTCATGGTTGTTTTAATCGTCTGCCCTAAAATACTGGCCTCACGCCCTAAAACACGAAGGGGTTTGATGCCCTCTTTGCATTGAATCATCACCTCAACATCTTGAGCAACAACCGAAAGCACATCGCCAAACTCATATTGAAATACTTGCGCTAAATCTTCAGCATTTTTTACAAAAGCATGATTGCCATCACTATAGCCCGCTAAACTTGCCATTAGATCTTCATTGTAGCCCGTCCCTAAGCCAATGGTAGTAACGGTCATGCCGTCTTTACTAAGCGATGCACCTAATGAACCCAACTCCGTTGGTGAGCTGGGGCCGACATTGGCTTGTCCATCTGAAAGCAAAATAACGCGATTGATGCGATCCTTGCTTAAAAATTTACGCACCTCTGCCGCACCTTTGCTAACGCCTGCAAACAAGGCCGTGCCACCATTGGCTTCCATGCGCTCGATTGCCGCGTAGATGCTGGCTTTGTCTGTGACTTTGGTGGCGGGTACAAGCACGTTGACGGTGTTGTCATAGCTGACAATCGATACAATATCCTCTTTGTTTAATAAGCCCACTGCCATACGTGCCGCTTGTTTTGCATGGATGATTTTATTGCCGCCCATAGAGCCTGACTTATCCAAAACAATCGCAATATTTGCAGGGGTACGGTCTGTTTTATCATCCAACTTAAAACCAGTTAGGCCAACTTTTATAAAGGTCGTTTGTTTCATGCCCGCCGCAATAACAGGGCTTGCTAGCTCTGCTTTTAAAATAATTTGTTTTGCTTGTACTGAAGTAACGGTCATTGCAATAACCACAACACTTAAATATTTTTTTAGTCTTGATTTCATTCTATTCTCCTCGTTAATGAAGGGTAGATAATAGTGTTTAAGGCGTTGGCTTAAGTGAGTATTGCGTAAGGAGAGTGTAAAAAGTTTGTAAAATCAAGGGTTGCTTCAAATTTCCCCTTAAAGAAAGTTTTAGCCGAGATAATCACCTGCTCTCATTCTTCCCATATCATCTGCAATCTTTTTTCGTTATCATGACAGCCTTTTTTGTTGCGAGGCATTTTGATCGATGTCATTTAAAACCAAAACTATAAGAATAGACTATGCAAAAATTTGAAATTGAGGGGGGAGTACCCCTAGAAGGAGAGGTGGTTATTTCAGGTGCTAAAAATGCGGTATTGCCTTTACAGGCGGCAGCGTTATTAGCGGAAGGTGAAATGACAATCCGAAATGTGCCACGTTTAAAAGATGTGGCAACGATGGCATTATTACTAGAAGGCATGGGAGTGACGACTTCTATTGATGATGACAATAATATCACCACGAATACAGCGAGTATAGAAACGCAATGTGCGCCCTATGAATTAGTGCGTACTATGCGTGCTTCTATCTTAGTGCTTGGACCGTTACTCGCACGTTATGGGGAAGCAGAAGTTTCCTTGCCCGGTGGCTGTGCTATTGGTAGTCGTCCCGTTAATATTCACTTAACGGGATTAGAAGCAATGGGGGCTGAAATTATTGTTGCTGATGGCTATATTAAAGCCAAAGCAGCGCGCTTAAAAGGTGCAACCATTGTGATGGAAATGGTCACGGTGACAGGCACTGAAAATCTACTCATGGCCGCTGTCTTAGCCGATGGCACAAGCCATCTAGAAAATGCAGCACGCGAACCTGAAGTGGTTGATTTAGCCAATTGTCTTATTGCAATGGGTGCAAAAATCACAGGAGCTGGAACGGATACAATTATTGTTGAAGGTGTGGAGCGTTTGCAAGGTGTTGAGTATTCGGTACTACCAGACCGTATTGAAACTGGCACTTATTTAGCCGCCGCGGCAATTACGGGTGGAAAGATTAAATGTACACAGGCCGCCCCTGAGACATTGGATGCGGTATTGCAAAAATTTAGAGACGCAGGCGCAAAGATTGAAACGGGAGAGGATTGGATTGAGCTGGATATGCGCGGTCGCACTTTAAAAGCGGTTGATATTCGTACCGAAGCGCACCCTGGTTTTCCAACCGATATGCAAGCGCAGTTTATGGCAATGAATACCCTGTCGCAGGGCATTGGTGTGGTGGTTGAAAATATATTTGAAAACCGCATGATGCATGTTGCAGAATTAATGCGTATGGGCGCGAATATTCGCCTAGAAGGAAATACGGCGATAGTCGCGGGAATGCCTGAATTACACGGTGCGCCTGTTATGGCAACCGACTTACGTGCTTCCGCTAGCTTGATTTTAGCGGGTTTAGCGGCAAAGGGCATCACGATAGTTGATCGCATTTACCATACCGATCGAGGCTATGAGAAAATTGAAGATAAGTTGACAGCAATAGGTGCGCGAATTAAACGGGTATAATTTTATGAGTGATCAGGCAAACAGGTTAACGATAGCATTATCAAAAGGACGTATTTTTGAAGAAACCATGCCGTTATTAAATGCGGCTGGCATTGAGGCATTGGATGATCCTGAAACGAGTCGCAAATTAATTCTTGATACCAATC
>JAGLDQ010000042.1 GCA_023145535.1 Cocleimonas sp.
TTTCGTCATACCTCCATGCTGTTTAAACATCCTTACTTAGCGCATCTTCTTATCTGTAGTACACTGTCGCCCTAAATAGTTGCAATTTCATTGGGGATTCCAGTTGGGAAAAAAAAAATATCTATGGTTAGTCATTTTGTTGATCATCATTTTTCTGTTATTAGGCATCATGACTTATTCCATCAATCCCTTTCGCACGGCCTCTGAGAACATTCGTGCGCGCGTGCTGGGCTTTGATGTATATCGCATTCCTAGTCGCTCGATGGAGCCAACGTTGGTGCCGGGTGATTTTATTTATATGTCTGCCAGTGGTTATGATCGTGAGACAATGTTGCCAAATGATGTGCTGGTTTTCCTCTATCCTGATGCTAGAAAAACGCATTATATTAAGCGCTTAATAGCCAAAGGGGGAGACCGTGTACGCATTGAGAATTTTATTGTTTATGTGAATGATAAGCCGTTACCGCAGATGTATATTAATACCACTCGATTAAAAAAACCCTTTTCACGTTTTATGCAAGAAGTGCAAGTGCCTAATGGTCATTTATTTTTACTTGGTGATAACCGTGATAATAGCAATGACAGTCGATTCTTTGGTTTTTTACCTGAAAGGCAGGTCGTTGGTGAAGCAATGTCGCTAATCTTTGGCAAAAATGGGCGTACAGGCAATGCCATTGAATAAGACATTACAACGCCTACTCAAGACAATTGATCCAAAGAAAGGCATCTTTATGACAGGGACGGATACGGATGTTGGCAAAACATGGGTAGGCTGTCAGATCATCAAGGAGTTACAGCAACAAGGGCATGATATTGCTCCGCGCAAACCAGTTGAATCAGGCTGGAATGATGAGATAACCCAAACGGATGCATGGAAGTTGGCAAGTGCAGCGAATAAACAGCAACAATTGGCTGTAATCTGCCCCAATCGCTTTAAAGCGCCTCTATCACCTCGTCGTGCGGCTCAATTAGAAGGGTGTCACGTATCCTTAGCACAATTAAAGCGGCAATGTCTTGATACGGTCACATCAGAACAAATACTCTATGTTGAAGGCGCAGGCGGGTTTTATTCGCCCTTATGTGAGGATGGTTTAAATGTCGATCTATGTGAAGCGTTAGATTTGCCTATAATTTTAGTGGCTGAGGATAAATTAGGCTGTATCAATCATGTCTTACTCACCGTAGCCGTTATTAAACAACGCGGATTGAGATTACTTTGTATTCTATTAAATCAACGCCAAGCCAATAAAACACAGCAAGATAATTTGCACGATTTGAGGGAATATTTGCCTGACGAGGTGATTCTTCCTGCGACGTGAAACATCGGTTTTCATCCGACTAAAGCTGCGTTAAAAACACTCTATCTTAGCTGTTTGGCTTTAGATGAGCGCGCCCTAACCATCCATAAGAGAAATAATACAATGTTCATAGCAATGATCGTCTTAGTCACCTTAATTAGCATGATAATCTGTCATACCGTGGCAAAAAGAAGAGGCGCTAATCCTGTTTTATGGGGCGCATTAGGCGTAGCATTTGGCCCCTTCGCGATTCCCTTTGTGTTTTTACTCACGCACAACAAAAACACACAGTCCACATGATCGCGTTCTCAAGCACTTGGTTTTTGGATGGCTTTACACATCCACTCGAAACGCCCTCTCACCTTATTTTATTAGTCGGCCTAGGCGTACTGTTAGGACAGCAATCAGGTGCCTATTTTATTCGTAATTTGCTCTTATTTTGCGTCGCGGTAATCGCGGGCTTTACCATTAATAATTATTTATCATTACGCTGGAATAATGAACTTATTCTCTTGGTCATTGCTCTATTAGTCAGTTTATCCGTTGTACTACGTTTAGATTATCGCCCGTTGTGGGTGCAGCTCATCACGCTATTGCTCTGCATTGCCAGCGGCATCATGCTAGGTATTGACTCGAGTCCGATAGTGATTCCTGGGCTTGGCGAAAATACGTTTTACAATTGGTTATTGGGTGCGGCAATGGGGGTTTATCTCGCCACGATTGTGATTGCATCGATGAGTGCATTATTTCGCACTCTTTTTCAAGGGATTATTTTACGCGTGCTTGGCTCATGGATTGCGACGAGCGCATTATTTGTATTGACCCTCTTAATGGTCAAGCCGAGTTAAAACAAAGGAACATTTTACATGAAGAAAATCATAGGGTTATTAGCACTGGGGAGCTTATTTATAACAACATTAAGCGACGCGCACTTTCATTACAAAATAAACGCAACCGCCACGCTTCAAGCCAATGCTAAAAAGCAATTAACGGCGGTTAAACTGTCATGGTTACATGATAAAACTGTCAGTGATCTGATGATAAAATCAGGGCAAAGCATGGATCAGCTCGCGAAGGGCGTTGCAGGTGATTTGGCCGATTTAGATAATTTTACTCAATTAACCTTTAATGGTAAACGTGTTGTGACAGGGCATGTTACGCAGTATCAATTGGTTAAAGTGAAAGATCAGTTAAAATTTAGTTTTACTTTGCCGTTAAAATCGCCGTTATTTATCCAAGGTCATACATTGCGTATTGCACATACTGACCCTGGTGCATCGGCTTCTATTTTCTATCATCATGCGAATAATATTACCCTTGGGAACACTTTTAAATCATTATGTAAAAAGCATGTAGAAGCGATTCAAGGCGTTGAAGTCGGTGAAGCGCCAGAGACAATACAAATTAGTTGCAAATAGAGCCATCATTTAAGCAGGGAAAGTAGGTTGGCCATTTTTTATGATACCTCTAAGGGCATAATAACGGTTTAAACACGGTTATCATTTTGAAACTACGGTCTAAACCTACCGCTTAAATCTAATGATGGTTTAAGCGTCATCCCCCTTCCCGTATCACGTTCCTAGCTTAAATTGGTAGTCTAATTAACAATAGGGAGAATCATGTCAACAGGAAGTTTATATATTATCTCTGCCCCGTCAGGCGCAGGAAAAACAAGCTTAATCAGTGAGCTAATTAAACAAGATACGGGCATAAAAGTCGCCATATCGCACACGACCCGCTCCATGCGTCTAGGTGAAGAAAAGGGTAAACACTACCACTTTACTAGCATTGAAGATTTCAAGCAGAAAATTGAACAGGCACATTTTCTCGAATACGCCGAAGTGTTTGGTAACTACTATGGTACAGCGAACCAAGCCATCGATGAGCAGCTAGAAAGCGCCCATGATGTCATTTTAGAAATTGACTGGCAAGGCGCACAACAAGTACGTCAATTGCGCCCCCATGCCATCAGTATCTTTATCCTGCCTCCTTCTGTTCATGCATTAGAACAACGCTTATGCGGTAGGAATCAAGATTCCCAAGCGGTGATCAAGGCACGCGTACAGCAATCTTGTGATGATATGCGTCACTATGATGAGTTTGATTATATTGTGATTAATGATGACTTTGATAACGCCGTGCAGGACTTAGCCAGTATTTTTCAGAGCAATCGCATGAAACTAGCGAATCAGCAATCGCGTCATCAGGAGTTTTTAGCCACGATTACGCAGGCATAGCATTGTCGGAGTCATCTCCAATATTGTATGTATTGAAACCGCTCATTTTAATAATCGTACGATATTGCACACTCCGGCAGCTTTAAGATGTTTAAACTCCCTCTATAATCCCTATTTTGATGCGTGCCTTTAAAAGTTATTGTGAATCATTATTAATTGAAATACTATGGCAACATTTCCATAGAGTCTAAAAGTTATCCTGTTTGACTGAAAAATTAAAATTTTCACCCCCAAATAACTTTTCCAACTCTACACACTTGTAGCGGGTTCAGTCTCACGGGCTATTAAAAATATGAGCGAAAATAAACAAACATCCATTTTCAAACTCCCTCAGTTCAACCGTTGGAGTCTCCCCATTGTCTTTATTGCCCTGTTAATGGCATTGCCTGTGATCGTCATCGGCAGTTTTGTTCTCCAAAGTACCAATGATAACTGGCAGCATTTAGTTGATACCTTATTGAATGAGTACATTCTTAACTCATTGATTCTCATGCTCGGTGTTAGTGTTGGTGTACTGAGCATGGGGATTATCACCGCATGGCTCACCAGCATGTGTGACTTTCCTGCTCGGCGCTTATTTTCATGGGCTTTATTGCTGCCTTTAGCTATTCCCGCTTATATTATCGCCTACACTTATACGGGCTTATTTGATTTTGCAGGGCCGATACAAACCCAATTACGGGATTGGTTTGGTTGGGGCTATAAAGATTACTGGTTTCCAGAAATTCGCTCAATGGGGGGCGCGATGCTTATGTTATCGCTCGTGCTGTATCCCTATGTTTATATGATGGCGCGCGCGGCTTTTTTAGAGCAGTCTTTATGCGTCTTAGAAGTCAGTCGCACATTGGGTAATTCTGTTTTAAGTAGCTTTTTTCGGGTTGCCTTACCCCTTGCGCGCCCTGCCATTATCACAGGATTGTCCTTAGCCTTAATGGAAACCTTGGCAGATTTTGGCACGGTGCAGTATTTTGGTGTTAATACCTTTACCACGGGTATTTTTCGTACATGGTTTGGCATGGGTGATGGGAATACGGCGGCACAACTATCCGCCTTATTACTCTTTTTTGTCTTTGCTTTGATTATGCTAGAACGCTGGTCACGTAGACGGGCTAAATTTCATCATACCAGTAACAAATACACCGCGATTAAGCGCTTTAAGCTTACCAATAAACAGGCAACACTCGCCTTTATTGCCTGCTTTTTACCTGTCTTTTTCGGTTTTTTATTACCCGCAGGGCAATTATTAGTGTGGACAATCACCACCGCCGAAGAAAGCATTGATCGTGCTTTCTTTGTGTTGGTTGGTAATAGCTTATTCTTAGCCGCATTGACTGCCCTTATTGCCGTTGTTATTGCACTTTTCCTAGGCTATGGCAAACGCTTAATAAAATCACCTATCGTTGATGCCAGTGTCCGCATTTCCTCGCTCGGTTATGCCGTTCCAGGCACTATTATTGCGGTTGGCGTACTCATTCCCTTTGCTTGGGTAGATAACAGTATTGATCATTGGATGCGCGAAACCTTTGATATTTCAACAGGTTTACT
>JAGLDQ010000043.1 GCA_023145535.1 Cocleimonas sp.
GGGCTTGGTAAAATAAAGCATTCAATGGACGATGCGGGACGCTCGCTCGGGCTAACTCCCTTTAACGTACTACGTCAAATCCACTTTCCTCTGATGAAAGGAACAGTCTTAACCGCGCTCTTATTAGTGTTTGTGGATGTACTTAAAGAACTACCCGCCACGCTTATTTTACGCCCCTTTAATTTCAATACACTTGCCGTTAGAGCCTATGAAATGGCCGCCGATGAACGTCTTGTTGATGCTGGTGCGCCCGCGTTAATGATTGTACTGGTGGGCATTATCCCCATCATTTTACTCAGCCGCTCCATTAGCCATGCTCGCGCAGGAAAGACAGGAAATACTTAAGATGAACGCCGCCGATAAAAACTTTCTGACCGTTGATACGATCTCCGTCGCCTATGGAAAAAAAAAGGTTGTCAAAAATGTATCACTACAATTAGCCAAAGGAGAAATAGGCTGTTTATTAGGGCCTAGTGGCTGTGGGAAAACCACTATATTACGCGCGATAGCAGGCTTTGAAGGCATTAAGCAAGGCGAAATACTGCTAGCCGATAAGCGCGTCACCGATCAACACTATCAGCTAGCCCCTGAAAAACGTAATATTGGCATGGTGTTTCAAGACTTCGCCCTCTTTCCACACTTAAGCATCGGGGATAATATTGGCTTTGGTATACGCCATCTCCGTAGTGCAGAGCAAAAAAAACGCATTAGCGAATTACTCGCCTTAATCGATTTAGAGGGCTTTGAAGCGCGCTATCCGCATCAGTTATCTGGCGGACAACAACAACGCATCGCCTTAGCAAGGGCATTAGCGCCCAAGCCTAATTTATTATTAATGGACGAACCCTTTTCCAGCATGGACATTGAGTTACGCGAAGTCTTAGCACGAGAAGTGCGAGACATCCTCAAGCATGAAAACATCACTTCCCTACTCGTCACTCACGATCAAAATGAAGCCTTCATAATGGCGGATAATATAGGGGTCATTAATGAGGGAAACCTCGTGCAATGGGATACAGGTTATACGCTCTATCATCAACCCGCCACCCCCTTTGTTGCTGATTTTATTGGTCAAGGCGTGTTGATTAAGGGCACTGTCATTGATCAAAAAACGGTTAAAACCAGTTTATCCCATCTTGACGGCATCGTTCCTGATGGCTGTCATTCGGGCTGTCAGGTACAAATACTGGTACGCCCTGATGATATAATTTATGACCAAAATGGATCGCAATCGGCCTGTATTGTTGCCCGTGACTTTCAAGGGGCTGATTATCTTTACACCTTGGAATTAAACGATGGAACACAACTGCAATCATTAGTCCATTCACATCATCAATACGATGTGGGTGATAAGTTAGGAATTAGGTTGGATATTGAGCATTTGGTCGTCTTTGCAGGGAGCGCATAGCAACCGCTACCCCTAATACTTCAATGCAATATGAACCTTCTCCAACCACAACTGCTCACGCTTTAAGTCAGCCAGTAGTAAATTTCTTTGCTCTAACAGTGTCTTATCACAACGCAGTGTCAAACTAGTCAAGGTAGCCGATAAGGTGGGCAAGACCTCTTTATCAAGACGCAGACGGTGCAGTAAAACAGCAAGACGCAATAGAATGCTCAGACGTTTTACGGTGCGCTTTTCCCTATCGGGCAAGCCATCAAAGGTATCAAATTTAAGTTTGCGCCGATGGGTTTCCACCATCACAGAGAGCCAATGTTGCTCTTTGCGTGAGAAGCCTGACATATCCACATAATCCAAAATATAAGCACCATGAAGATGATATTTATTGTGTGTAATCGACATGCCAAGTTCATGCAAATCCGCCGCCCAGCCCAGTAATAATCGTGTATTTTTAGGCAGCTCCCACGCTTTGTAGGCTTGCTTAAAAAAATGCAAAGCGGTTTGGCGTATCCGTTGCGCTTGGTTAATATCGACATTAAAGCGTTGTTGCAGTGCATCAACGGCGCGACTTCGCACATCTTCATGCTGGATTCTGCCCATTAAATCGTAAAGCAAACCTTCACGTAATGCGCCATCCGATACCGTCATCGACTTTATGAGTAAACTTTCAAAAACAGCAATTAATACCGCTAATCCCCCCGCATAAACAGGAATACGCTCGACAATTAGACCTGGAAGATCTAACTGATCAATCGTTTTTGATGCAATCATACGATCACGTATTTGATGCAGGGCATGAAGCGAAATACCAAATTTTTCTAACTTCAATTCCTGAATAATTTTACGGGTCGCCTTAATCGTGCCTGAAGAGCCAATCGCACGCTTCCAATTACCACGACGGAAGGTTTGCTCGATGGGCATAATCTCCAAACGCAATGCCGTGCTGGCTTTTTTCCAGTTTTCAGCGCTGAAATTACCATTACCAAAAAATCGCTGTGTTGCACTCACGGAGCCAATATTTAAACTTTCCAACACGTTCGGCTCAAAATTTTTGCCAATAATAAACTCAGTACTACCGCCCCCAATATCAATGACTAACTGTTTGCCATGATCATTGGATAAGGTGTGAGAAACACCAAGATAAACCAGCCGCGCTTCTTCATGCCCTGAAATAATGGATATTTCATGCCCTAATGCTACATTTGCTTGGGCAATAAAATCGTCTGAATCCTTCATACTACGCAGCGTATTCGTGCCTGCAATACGTACATTATCAACAGGAAAATGTTTAATGCGCTCACCAAAACGATGCAGACAG
>JAGLDQ010000044.1 GCA_023145535.1 Cocleimonas sp.
CCAAAGCCTCCTGTTTTTTCTCCGCGCTTAAATGCCCGTATTGATCCAATCCCCCGCGTAAACGTACCATTTCTTTCATTTTATCCAGCATGGCGAAACCACCCTGTTGATCCATACGTGCGACGATCATATGAAAACTATTAGACCCTAAGTCAATCGCCGCGATCATTTCGCTTTGCCCATTATCTATTATTGTTTTTTCTGTCATTTTTTCCTGAAATATCATCCTTAAATTTGATTAGCAATTTTAACAAAGCATTGCTTGTATCACCCATCACGATAAGCTACCTTGCGAATCTCACTTTTACAAGGAAATCAACGCGTGACCACTCTCTACTTACTTAGTACTGGGCCAGGTGATAGTGCCTATTTACCGCCCATTGCACAACAAGCACTGGCACAATCGCAACATTTAGTTGCCTATGGACTTTACCTTGATCTGCTTGGTAATTTAACAGACAACAAACAGCGTCATGAGTTGCCGTTAGGTAAAGAAATAGCGCGCGCTCGTTTAGCCTTAAACCTTGCCGCCGATGGCCATAGTACTGCATTAATATCCAGCGGTGATATTGGTATTTATGCCATGGCAACCTTAGTTTTTGAGCTGCTTGATACCCCTAAAGAACGCGCTCAAAACCCAAAATGGGAGAATATCACGATTGAAGTCATTCCGGGTATCTCTGCCATTCAAGCACTTGCCTCCCGTGTTGGCGCACCCATCGCCCATGATTTTTGCACTATTTCGCTATCCGATTTACTAACCCCGTGGGATGTCATTGAAAAACGTTTGCATGCGGCAGGTGAAGGGGATTTTGTAATTGCTTTTTATAACCCGTTATCGCATAAACGCCAATGGCAATTAGCGAAAGCTAAACAGATTTTATTAGATTATCGTCCCGCTACCACCCCCGTCATGATTGGTAAAAATTTAACCCGTGACAATGAGATTATTATTTATACAACCTTGGAAAACCTTGATATAAAACAAGTTGATATGCTAAGTCTGGTTATGGTGGGTAACAGTGAGTCCAAACAAATTGAAACCGCACAAAAAAAATGGGTGTATACGCCTAGGGGCTATAATACTTTGTAATAACATAATCTTTGATTTATTGTACCCGTCTTTTTCCGCCAGACAGCTTTTAAAAACCTTCAGGTAGGACAACTACACTCAGCTTTTTAAAAGCTACCTAACGAAAAAATACAAGCACGCTAAATTCAAAAACTATGCCACTACAAAGTATGGAAAAATTATGACGGTTTATTTTATTGGCGCAGGCCCTGGTGATCCTGAATTAATTACAATTAAAGCCCAGCGTTTGATTCAAGAATGTCCTGTCATTCTTTATGCGGGTTCACTCGTTCCTGAGCCTATACTGGCAAAGGCGCGGGGTGATGCATTAATTATTGATAGCGCCCCCCTGCATTTAGAACAAATTATTGACGTTATTCAACAGGCCGATAAGGAAGGTAAAGACGTGGCGCGAGTACACTCTGGCGATCCTTCTATTTATGGAGCAACAGGCGAACAAATGCGCCGTTTAGACCAACTTGAGATTGACTATGAAGTCATTCCGGGTGTCACCGCAACCAGCGCATCCGCCGCTTGGATCAAACGCGAATTAACCCTACCTGATATTTCACAAACGGTTATCTACACACGTTATGCAGGCAAAACCTCGATGCCCGAAGGGGAAGACCTGAGCGCATTAGCCCAGCATAAAGCCACCTTAGCGATTCATTTAGGCATTAGTCGTATCCATAAAATTGTTGAAGAACTCATCCCGCATTATGGTAAAGATTGCCCTGTGGCTGTGTGCTATAAAACAGGCTGGGAAGATGAAATGAAAGTGATTGGCACGCTAGAAACCATCACCCAAAAAGTACGTGCTAAGAAAATTACCCGTACCGCGTTAATTCTGGTGGGCGGGGTGATTAACCCCAAAGCATTTGATGAATCTTATTTATATGATGCGGATCAGGCGAATATTTTTAGACCACGTGGGAAGGTTAGAGGTTAAAGATTATTTGATCGAGTAATGAAACCAATATAAATCTTAAGTTTTCTTGCATTACACTATCGCCCTCTATATAACCTCCCCTCACTCCTAACCTTAAAAGCTTGTTGCCAAATGGAATACAGCCTCCTTATTATTTTTTACTACGGAATATTACACGCGCTTGGCCCTGATCATCTCAGTGCTATTGCACTATTTTCTATCGGAAAAAAGAAAAAAGCAGCGCTCTTATTAAGTTTATTATTTGCGGTGGGGCATGGCCTTACGCTTTACCTGTTGGCCTTGCTCATTACCCAATTTGCGAGTGATGACCTATTGCAATATGGCGATATTATATCCTCAAGCGTTATTTTATTAATGGGTTTGTATCTCGTTTACCTTGCGGCAACCAATAAAATTCGGATTGATCATCACCATCATCATGACGATAAACATACCCATATTTATTATGCTGATGCACATTTGCATGATAAATCCATGCTGGTATCTTTAGGCTTACTAATGGGTGTCGGGGGAATACGCGGCATGTTGGTCACCTTAGCCGCCATATCACATCAGACCGTTGGTTTCGGTATGGTACTGGCGTTTATACTGGGGATTAGTCTGGTATTTTTACTGTTTGGCTACCTTATTTATCTTATTAATGCTCGATTGATACGCTCGGCTAGCACGTTGCGTTATGCGGTCACATCAGTCGGTTTATTATCCATTGCTATTGGCACCGTGAATTTGTCGCAAGCATCTTCTCTCTTCCAATAACCACTCTTAAAAAGCGAACAATATTTCAAAACAAAAGGAAAATAAAATGTTTAAATTAGACACTGTAAAAGCACATTGCGATGTACCTTGTGGAATTTATGATACGAGCGCGGCGCAAATCGCTGCACTTTCTGTTATTCGTATGGTTGACTTAATCAACGCCGCTGAAAAAGGCGATGATGAAGCGGCTTACTTAAACAATATGGCACGTTATATTGCGGTTAAAGAACAAGAAGCGGTTAAGTGTAAAGAAGAGATTCGTATTATTTGGGGTGATTTCATTAAGCCTAATCACGTTGAAGAGCATAAAGATGTTCATACGATTACGCATAATATTATGATGCTTGCAGGCGCGGCAAAACAACATACCTCAAGAGATAAAGCAATGGAACTTCTTGCTGAAGTGAACAAGTTTGCTGAGATTTTTTGGGCGATTAAAGGCGTTGAAACAAAGGTTGTTAAAGCACCTTATATGCCGGGCGAAGATGTTGTTAACCCTGTACTTTAATTTAACACTTGATTCGAATATTTAAAGTTGATGGCAACTCTCTGTACCCTTATTTAAAAGATGGGCAGACAATTATTTGCTTTAAAGTATTCGGATTCAGCAAAATTGCGATTGGTGATTTTGTGGTGTTTTCTAAAAAACCGTATGGATTAATGATAAAACGCGTTGAAAAAATCAAAGATGGATTATTTTTTGTTCAAGGAACAGATCCCATGAGTATTGATAGTCGTGATTTTGGCTTCATTCAACGTACTGATATTCAATATAAAAAAATTGGCTTGCATTAACACTTGACATCGCAAAGATGTCTTTATATTGACAAATAATGTCTAAGAACGCATAATTCGCGGTTTTTCAAAAAAGGGTGGCTTCTAAGCTACCCTTTTTCGTTTTCTGGAGAAGACTTATGGCTAACTCATTAATGACAACCTATGCCCCTTTGCCCATTACCTTCACCAAAGGCAAAGGCGTATATCTTTGGGATAAGTCTGGCAAACAGTACCTTGATGCTGTTGCAGGCGTTGCCGTCTGCGGACTAGGACATGCCCACCCTGTAGTTGCTGATGCCATTGCTGAACAAGCACAGACCTTAGTACATACCTCTAACCTTTACCGAATTGAACATCAAGAAACGCTTAGCGAGAAACTATGTACGCTCTCAGGTATGGATCGTGTCTTTTTCAGTAATTCAGGTGCTGAAGCAAATGAAGCCGCGATTAAGCTGGCGCGTCTTTATGGTAAACAACAAGGTATCGAACGCCCTAATATCATCGTTGCTTGCGGTAGTTTTCATGGACGCACATTAGCCACGTTATCGGCAACGGGCAATCGCAAAGTGCAAGCAGGGTTTTCGCCACTGGTGGATGGCTTTGTACGCGTTAATTATAATGATGTGGATGCCATAAAAACGGTGGCTAAAACTAACTCGGATGTGGTCGCTATTCTGGTCGAACCGGTGCAAGGTGAAGGCGGCGTTATTATTCCTGATGCCGATTACTTAGCACAATTACGCCAAATTTGTGATGATAATCATTGGTTGTTAATGCTCGATGAAATTCAAACAGGGGTTGGGCGAACAGGCACTTGGTTTGCATTTCAATCGTCAAATATCAAGCCTGATGTAATGACATTAGCAAAAGCACTCGGTAATGGTGTGCCTATTGGCGCTTGCCTAGCAAGTGGAAAAGCAACCCATTTATTTACACCGGGCACGCATGGCTCAACCTTTGGCGGTAACCCTTTAGCAACTAGAGCCGCATTAACGGTACTTGAGGTACTCGAAAATGAAAAGATTATTGATCATGTTAAAACCATCGGTGATTATTTTATTACAGAGTTTAAACACAAACTAGCAGGCGTAAAACATGTTAATTCGATCCGTGGATCTGGTTTAATGATTGGTATTGAGCTAGAAAATGACTGCCCTGAACTGGTTGCCGCAGCGAGTGAGGAAGGTTTGCTCATCAATGTAACCGCTGGAAATACGATTCGTTTATTGCCCCCTTTAATCATTGATAAAGAACAGGCCGATAAAGTCATTCAAATCGTAACAAATTTAATCCTAAAAAAATAATAACAAATTCACGCTGAAAGATAATTTTCAGCGTGAGTTATACACCACCAAACTGTAGGAAGACCTCATTATGGCAGAAATTAGACATTTTCTGACCCTTCGTGATTTTAATAGCAAAGAGTTAAGTACCTTAATACAACGTGCTATCGAATTAAAACAAGCTTGGAAAGGCGGTTCACGTAGCTATCAACCCTTAAAAAACCAAACACTGGCAATGATCTTTGAAAAATCATCAACCCGTACTCGCGTTTCTTTTGAAACAGGCATGGTACAGCTTGGTGGTCATGGCATGTTTTTATCATCCAATGATACTCAGCTAGGGCGTGGAGAGCCAATTCAAGACAGCGCACGCGTCATTTCTAGTATGGTTGATATTATTATGATCCGTACTTTTGGGCATGACATTGTTGAAAAATTTGCGGAGTACTCTAGCGTTCCAGTCATTAATGCACTCACGGATGCCTACCACCCCTGCCAATTATTAGCCGATATGATGACCTACCAAGAACATCGTGGCGATATTAAAGGCAAGACGGTCACTTATGTCGGTGATGGTAATAATATGTGCCAGTCATGGATGAATGCCGCGTTGCAGTTTGACTTCCACTTAAAGATTGCCTGTCCTAAAGGCTATGAGCCTAACGCAGCACTCACTGAAGAATTAGCCGATCGCATTACGATCACACAAAACATGAAGACTGCCGTTGATCAATCCTCCCTCATCACCACCGATGTATGGGCAAGCATGGGACAGGAAGAAGAACAAAAAATGCGTGAAAAAGCCTTTGCTGATTTTCAGGTTAATGCGGATGTGATGGCACAAGCAAACGACGATGCTGTCTTTATGCATTGTTTACCCGCCCATAGAGACGAAGAAGTCACCGCAGACGTGCTAGAAGGGGAACAAAGCGTTGTTTGGGATGAAGCGGAAAATCGTCTCCATGCACAAAAAGCATTGCTTGAGGCGTTAATGGCTAATCAATAATTGATCGCAGAATATACGGAAAATAAGGGTCTTTTTTTCCGTATATTTCGTGTATTCCGTGGTAAGAAAAAACTATCCCGATTGCAGAGAACACAAACACATGCCAACACATAGCGAAGAAACCTCCCTACGTCGCACTTTTGCGATTATCTCTCACCCCGATGCGGGTAAAACAACCATCACAGAAAAATTATTATTATTTGGGGGGGCAATCCAACTAGCGGGGTCTGTTAAAGGACGAAAAGCGGCACGTCATGCAACATCTGATTGGATGACGATGGAGAAGGAGCGCGGCATATCAGTCACTTCCTCCGTGATGCAGTTTCCCTATGGCGATAAGGTCGTTAATCTACTGGATACCCCAGGACATGAAGATTTCTCAGAAGATACCTATCGTACGTTGACCGCAGTTGATTCTGCATTAATGATCATTGATGTTGCGAAGGGCGTAGAGGAACGCACCATTAAACTCATGGAAGTATGTCGCTTACGTGATACGCCGATTATGACGTTTATCAACAAGCTTGATCGTGAAGGCAAAGACCCTATTGAATTGCTGGATGAGGTTGAAGAAGTCTTAAAAATAGGCTGCGCTCCGGTGACTTGGCCCATTGGTATGGGTAAAGGTTTAAAAGGTGTTTATCACATCTATAATGACAGTGTGCATCTTTATAATCCTAACCATGAAGGAAAAATCTTAGAAGGTGAGGTGATTGAAGGCTTGGATAATCCACGCCTTGATGAAGTGCTGGGTGGCTCTGCGGATGATCTACGTGAAGAAATTGAGCTAGTACAAGGGGCCAGCAATCCGTTTGATATTGACGCTTATTTACGCGGCGAATTAACCCCTGTCTTTTTTGGCTCGGCAGTCAATAATTTTGGTATTGCTGAACTTTTGGCTGATTTTGTTCAATATGCACCCGCACCACAACCCCGTCCAACAACTACGCGCGAAGTTTCTGCGAATGAAGAAAAATTCACAGGATTTATCTTTAAGATCCAAGCGAATATGGATCCTCAACATCGTGATCGTATCGCCTTTATGCGTATTTGCTCAGGTAGTTTTAAAAAAGGCATGAAACTACATCAAGTACGCACTAAAAAAGAAATGAAAATTCCTGATGCCCTGACCTTTCTAGCCGCGGATCGCGGTCACGTCGATAACGCTTATCCGGGTGATATTATTGGTATCCATAATCACGGAAAAATTCGCATTGGCGATACCTTTACACAAGGTGAAACGCTTTATTTTACAGGTATTCCGAACTTTGCACCTGAACTGTTCCGTCGCGCCCAATTACGCGATCCCTTAAAAAACAAACAATTGCAAAAAGGCTTGGATCAACTCTGTGAAGAAGGGGCAACACAACTCTTCCG
This sequence comes from Cocleimonas sp., assembly GCA_023145535.1. Lineage (GTDB taxonomy): Bacteria > Pseudomonadota > Gammaproteobacteria > Thiotrichales > Thiotrichaceae > JAGLBW01. The sequence goes on from JAGLDQ010000044.1 coordinate 7,221, forward strand.
TCCCATGACGAATAATGATTTGGTCTTAGGCGCGGTGGGTATATTGCAGTTTGATGTGGTTGCACAACGCTTAAAGGATGAATATAACGTTGACTGTCAATTTGAGCATGTCAATGTACAAACAGCCCGCTGGGTTAGCTGTGCGGATGAAAAAATACTCGATGCCTTTAAAGTAAAGGCAGCGGCTAATCTCGCTTATGACCACGCAGGAGAATTAGTTTATATCGCGCCCACACGCGTTAATCTACAACTGGCAACAGAGCGCTACCCTGATATAGAATTCTTAGCAACGCGTGAGCATGGTATTTATGATTAATTATTAATCAACCATTTGAATTAACTCCCTTTGCAAGGGAAAACCCCTATAGACCGATGGCTATTTTTTCCATATTATTTCAGCCATCAGAAGGATTTGATAGGTCTCTCTCATCCCCAAAATAATGAGAAGGCGTCAACTGCTAGGAGTGGTTGCTTGCTAGCCCAACGAGTTAAACAGGGCTATCTGGCTTACCACATATTATCTAAACCCTGTGAGTATTTGTTTTTTATAAAGC
>JAGLDQ010000045.1 GCA_023145535.1 Cocleimonas sp.
TTTCAACAAACTACTGCACCCCTAATTCATTCAGAAGGTATCCATGAGATCCTCTACGCTGAATAAATTGCTGATAAATACCCTCAAATGGACTTGGTACAGAGTCTTTCACGGACTCCATCTTTCTCAGTTCCTTCGCCCATGTGGTAACTTTTGGATAGTCTGCTACTTGATACAAATTCATACGCTGATTCAAATAGTCCATCCGCATAAAGAGTGGTGCATACGTTGAGTCGACTAAGGTAAACAATTCACCCGAAAATAAAGGGCCTCGATTTTTCATTTGCGCTTCCAAGCGCTGTAAATTTTCTAAAAAGCAATCATGGGTGGCAACGTAAGCCGATTCATCAGCGGCAGAAATCATGCCTGTTAACTGCCCTAGCATGGTTGATCCAAACTCTATCCAGCTACGACATAACCCACGCTCGACAGGATCCGCCGGTAACATTTTTTTACTTGAAAGACTGCCAATGAGTTCATTGATGACCGATGATTCAAAGATAGTGGTTTTCCCATCAACCCGTAAAATGGGCACTTTTCCAAACGGTGAAACCTCATCAAACCAGTCAGGCAAATTATCAGGATCTAAATAAGTCAGTCTATGCGCTATTTTATTATGTTGAAGCGAGATAGCGCCCCGCTGTGCAAAGGGACAGAAGTCAAACATGATCAGCTCTAAATCCATTGTTTTTGCTGTATCAAAGGGCCATGCTTTAATGCCGCCTTCAATCAAAATTGCCTTAATTCCCTGTTGGCGTAATATTAAAGTGGCGGCGGCTGATCGCAATCCTACGGCACATAAAATCAGATATTCTTTGTCCTTATCCAGACTATCAATATGGTTAGGCAGATCTGGCAAGGGGATTAGTACAGAACCAGGAATAAAGCTTTTATCATATTCTTCTTCAAAGCGCACATCGATAATTTCCACCCCATTATCCGCCATCGTTTTAGCAACTTCTGGAGTCACCGCTCGCAATGCAGGGGCAGAAACCAATTGGTCAAAATCCTCCTTTGATAATTTTAACATGCGACCATCACTCGTCATTTTAATACTGGCATTACGCGCTCCCCCTGTGATTAAAGCTTCTTCCCCAAAGGTATCGCCTTGATCCAGTAGCGCAATCATTTTTGGCTCATCCTCTTCTAACGCTTCGCGCCACACTTCTGCTTGCCCTTCCAATAAAATATAAAAAGTATCAGCACGCGTATCCTGCTTAACGACCAAATCACCTTTATTAACACTGATTTCTTCACAACGTTTCGCTGCTTCCTCCACTATATTCACCGGTAAATCATGAAATGCTCTCGTTGATTTTAAGAACATTAAGCGTTCAATCGAAGCATTCGCACTACTTTCTGGTGATGAATCAGAAATATTCTTTAGTGATAAGTATTCATCAATCAACGCAGTATCAACATGACAGACCATCGCATGGCTATCGGTCGTAATCTCTATTTTTCCTTCAAATAAAACAGGCTGGCTATCAATTTGTCCTGAAGCCATCGCTTGCATATCCCGTTCTCTATTTGAAAAATAAGCAACCCCTTCGATAACGAAAATTGAATCATCTTGCGTGCCAGAAGAACGAATATTCAAGCTTTCTCCTGCTTTAATATCAAAAATACGCAAGGCATCGCCCGCGCCTTGTAGCATCCCAACAGTAAAACGTGTAAAAGGGCGATAGTGTTTGGCTAGAAATGCCAAAGTACGGTTTTTTCTATTCATTTTTCTCTCTCTCGCTAACAGTTATTTCTGACGTTTATTTCAGAGTATAATTATTATGCGTTGCTTTATTGATACAGCGTCATAACACGGGTGTATCATTATTTATAGTTCAAATAGAGAGAAAATACTGGTTAATTAAGCTGGACAACCGACTTAATGATTTGGTAAACATCCCCTTCTTTTGCCATGGTTACCGTGCAATTTGCACATACTTTTTTCATCCATTGCTGACAATCTTTTAAAATACGATCCAATGCTTTATCATGACGATCAGGATCATGATGAAATAAAACAAGATGAGCGACATTCGCATCTTTGGCTAACTGCATTGTCTGAGAAATCAAAGAATGACCCCAACCATGAATACCACTTAACTCATCATCAAGATACATCGCGTCATGAATGAGTAGATCAACGCCCTGCAAAAATTCAACCCACTGCTCCCATGTGGTATTGAGATGATGAGGTGGATCAAGTTCATTGTCCGTTATATAAGCAAAACATCCTTCCTTTGTTTCAACACGATAAGCCGCCCCCCCCCCCGGATGATTTAAAGCACAGGTCGTGATTTTAGTCTTTTCTAACTGCACATTGTCTTCCTCATCCATTGGCATCACACTTACCTTTGCCTGTATTTGATCACCAGGCACGGGGAAGTGTGGATCAGCCATTTGATCTAACACTGCTTTTACATTTTTTCGAGGGAGATAAGCGGCCAATAAATGGATATTACGACCCGATTGATAAGCAGGCTTGAAGAAAGGAAAGCCTTGAATATGATCCCAATGATAGTGACTAAAAAACAGATGAATATCACGCAGGTCGTTGATGAGATCATTGCCTAATTTTCGTATCCCCGTACCCGCATCAAAAATGAGTAATTTATTATCAACTTCGGCAAAAAGACAAGCGGTATGCCCACCATATTTTATGGTTTCAGCACTGGAGGTAGGGATTGACCCCCGAACACCATAAAATATAATTTTCATTCACCTCTCCTATCTATGTCATTTAAACTCTGCACAGAGTTCTCTCTATTACGCACCTTTGCAGAACATAAGTGCCCATTAAATAACCTACTCAGGTTATCTTGATGAAGATTGCCAATCTGGTAGTATTTCACGTTTTATTTTCTACGTATTACGTTATGGTTTCCAAGAAAACGACTAACCTCATCGTTAGGTTAAAACGATTTAAAATCATAATACCATGACTATCTTTATGATTAATGGTAGTTTTTTACTAACAAAACAACAATAGGGTCAATCAATGGGATATTTTTACTTAGCTATTGCCATTATGATGGAAGTGGTTGCCATGACTGCTTTAAAATCAGGCGGATTTTCAAAATTACTACCAACCTTGGTAATGGCAACTGGTTATGGCATTTCATTTTATTTTATGTTGCTCGCACTAAAAACGATCCCAATGGGTATTACCTATGCAATTTGGGCGGGCATCGGTATTGTCTTAATCGCCGTTATTGGGGCCGTACGCTATAACGAAACCCCTGATCTACCCGCCATCATAGGAATGAGTTTAATTATTCTTGGCGTGATTGTGATTCATACTTTTTCAAAAACTATTGCTCACTAAAATCTAAAAGGAATTTCTATGTCATCCGTTTTTATCACAGGAACTAACCGCGGCATCGGTCTAGCGCTTACCCACCAATATCTAACAGAAGGTTGGCAGGTGTATGCAACTGCCCGCCAACCTGAACTATCCGAAGATTTACAACAATTAGCAGGCCAATATCCAAAGCAGTTAAGCCTCTATGCGCTTGATGTGGCTAATGCCACACAACGCCAGCAAATAGCCCATGAACTAAAAGGGATTCCGCTGGATATACTCATCAATAATGCGGGTATTTACGGACAAAATGATGCTTATTTTGGCAATACGGATGAAGAAAAATGGCTTGATGCACTCCGCATTAACACGATTGCTCCAATGAAAATCATGGAATTATTAGCGGAAAATATTGCTTTAAGTGAGAAAAAAATCATCGCCAGCATGAGTAGTAAAATGGGCAG
>JAGLDQ010000046.1 GCA_023145535.1 Cocleimonas sp.
ATGGATGATAATGGCTCTGGCGGTAGCTATGTCTATCGCTCAACCAAAGCAGCCCTTAATGCCATTATGGTCAGTGCAGCAAGCGATTTGAAAGCAACTGGCATCAGTGCGGTTATTCTTCATCCTGGCTGGGTGCGTACCGATATGGGCGGCCCCAATGGGGAGATCAATACACAGCAATCAGCACAACGCCTACGGGCAATTTTAGACACGGTTACCTTGGAAAATAGTGGTGACTTTTATGATATAGATGGAAGTATTATTCCGTGGTAGACTTCGCCACCAAATTTCAACCTCAAGGACAAAGGTAAACAATGATCAAATACACCGCCGTTATTGCGCTATCCATCTTACTATCTGCTTGCGGATCAGGAACAAATACACAAGCGGAGTCAGCTCCAGCAGCATCTTCCCAACCAGCAACGAATACAGTGAGCGCCCCCATTCCACAGTCTGGGGGATACAGTAATATTAATAATGCACAACTAGAACAGTTAATGAAAAAAGGCGTTACCTTAGTGGATATTCGCCGTCAAGAAGAATGGCAACAAACTGGTATCGTAAAAGGGGCTAATGCCATCACCTTTTTCACCCGAACCGGCCGAATCAACCCTAATTTCATGTCTGAATTTAAGGCATTAGTGAAACCCAATCAGCCCGTTGCTCTGATCTGCCGCACAGGTAACCGTACTCGCGCCGCTAGTCAGGCGATCGCACAGCAGCTTGGTTATAAAAAAGTTTATAATGTCACCCACGGAATTACAGGCTGGATCGGTCAAAAACGCCCTGTTGTTCCTTACCAGAAATAAAGAATGAAAACAGGTCTCGATTGTTTTATCGAAAATGCAAACCTGCGTCGCCCTCTAGCGAATAAACGTATTGCGTTATTAGCACACCCTGCTTCCGTTACACAAGACCTAACCCATTCGCTTGATGCACTTGCGGCGCTGGATGATATAACACTCAGTGCCGCATTTGGACCACAGCATGGATTACGTGGCGACAAACAAGATAATATGATGGAGTCGCCCGACTACACCGACCCACGCCATCAACTTCCCGTTTTTAGCCTCTATGGCGAAAGTCGCCGCCCTACCGATGCAATGATGGATAGTTTTGATGTTCTGCTCATTGATTTGCAGGATCTAGGCTGTCGTATTTACACCTTTATCACCACCTTACGCTATATGCTTGAAGCGGCTGCTAAACAGGGCAAAGCGGTGTGGATACTTGACCGTCCTAATCCAGCAGGTCGTCCAATCGAAGGGTTAATGTTACGTGATGGCTGGGAGAGTTTTGTTGGTGCAGGCGCGATGCCCATGCGCCACGGCTTAACGATGGGTGAAATGGCAAACTGGTTTATTGCTACCTTAAAACTGGATGTGGAATGTAACATCATCCCGATGCAAGACTGGCAGCCTGATACCGCACCAGGCTATGGCTGGCCATTAGGGGAGCGAACATGGATCAACCCCAGCCCGAATGCACCGAATTTATGGATGGCACGCTGTTACGCAGGCACAGTCATGTTAGAAGGCACAACCTTATCTGAAGGACGTGGCACAACCCGCCCACTAGAACTTTTCGGTGCACCTGATATTAATGCTGTAAACGTCATCAAGAAAATGCACCAACTCGCCCCCCAATGGCTACAAGGCTGTCGTTTAGGTGAAATCTGGTTTGAGCCAACCTTTCATAAGCATCAAGGTAAGCTCTGCTCAGGCGTACAGATTTATGTTGAGGATGGTCATTATCAACCGCAACAATTCAAACCTTGGCGCTTACAAGCCTTAGCCTTTAAAGCGATTCGTCATTTATACCCTGATTATCCACTCTGGCGCGACTTTCCCTATGAATATGAATTAGGAAAACTAGCCATTGATGTCATTAATGGCTCCCCCCTATTACGTGAATGGGTTGATGATACTGAAAGTATTGCAAGTGATTTAGCATTACTGGCAAGTGAAGATGAAAAATGCTGGAAACAAGACATTGCCGATTTTTTATTGTATTAGCGTTTAATAAGAACGGATTCAATAAAGCGCATCACAAGTGATACGCCTTACAAAAAAGCAGCAACCCTAAAGCCCTTGAACCCTCTTATCCTCTGGATAAGTGACTTCATAACCATATTCCAGTTTTATCATTTTCTTAGGGACAAGATTTCGCTCCCAAACCGTAATACCTTGCTTATCCTCCTCATTTCTGCGCGTTGGCTTAGCGCCATTAAGAGTCACTTTTATATCCTCATTGGCGGAAACAGGAATCCTATCGCTAAAGCTAATGTGATAAGCCTTGTCATGCTGATTAACAACGGAGAAGTGGTAGTTTCTATTGATTGTTTTACGTTTGCCGAAAAACAATCCATCTTCTCCTTTCTGGTCAGGATCAGGGATAAACCGTATCTTCACTTGATCATCTTCACCAAAAGATAGTTTAATTTCCTCTCCTGTTTGATGCATCGCTAAATAGCCATTGCCAATAAAACTACCATCACGATGGAGTACCACAGCCCCTGCTAATAACGGAATTTCACCTTTATAGTGCATTTTTGCGATTAACATTGCACGTGGATCTAGTCTTGGCACACTGGCAAGGCTGACGCTGGCATCTAAGGTTTGTGATTGCAGGGTAACGCGACGCTTATCACTGCCAGACTTCAAGCTGACCTTCGTCGGCACATTGTATTCTGCGGAAAAATTGGCGATAGCCACACGACTCACTTCTGTTCGCATGGCTCGTTTCGCCATGACAGGCGCAGGCATTGACATCGCGGCGCTCTCATCGGCCATGACGGACTCGTTCATCTCCTGACTAACGCCGAGCTTATTAGATTTCATTTTGACCGAGTTACTGTATTGAGGATATTCAGGAATAAAATCGATGACCCAAGGATTCAAGGAAGGCAATTGTGAACGAGCCGAAGGGCGTAATGTTGATAAACGAATATTCACATTATCCCAATCTTCACCCGTACGCTGGGTTATTTGTGCTAGTGATTTAAGCGCTACTTTCCCTGATTCGGTATCAAGATCTGCATCATAAACAGGCTGCCAGCGTGCTCCACGTATTTGATAGCGTAAACTTAACGCTAGCTCCGTTGCCTTATCTGCTTGAATAGCTAATACGGCAGTACGACTTGCTTGATGATGTGTTGCCACCTGATTCAGTTGACGTTGTAATTGCAGGATAGTTTTATCCAACTGCTTAATCTCTTTACTGGCATGACGAATTTTTTCTTGTGTAGAAGTTGTCGCCGTCGCCAATGTTTGCCATGCTTGATCCCATTGCTCTAGAGGCAGCTGTAAATAACGATTACTACTGACTTTTTTCTCATTCTCGGAATGACCATTCACCATAGTACGGATATAGCTGAGTTGATCTTTATTCTGTTGCAGGCTATCGATGAGCCCCTGCTTTTGATCATTTTTTTCCTCTATTTTATCACGTAAATCCTGTTCGCTTTTTTGTACCGCCTCACGATTGATTTTCTTTTGCAATTCAACACTGCCTAATTTCACATCAGCAATCGCTTTCCCCGTTACGCGCAGCGAGGATTCCAATAATGCCAATGGCAACCCTGTTAGCACAATCGTGCTTTCACCAGCAGGAATAGAGATGGTTGCGCTACGCGTTACCATGGCGCTATCGGGATAAACCATGACACGGCTAATGACCGAATCAAGTATTAACTGTTCGGCATAGACCAGATTAAACAGTGAATAAGTTGCGATACCAATCGCTAAATAGAAAGGTTGTTTACACTTCATTTTTTACTCTCTTATGTTTATTATTGTGTCTCAAGCAAAGTATTTAATTTTTTAAACTTGCTCAAGCGTTATCATTTTATTCTCTGACCAATCGAGCTTTTTACCTCGCTATGATGCCCCAAAACTTAATTGACACCCATTGTCATCTCGACAATACACGATTTGATACAGACCGCGAAGCAGTTCTGCTGCGAGCCGCACAGAACTCAGTCTCTGATCTCCTCATTCCAGCCATTGCAGCAAGCAACTGGAATACGTTAAAGTCGCTTAGTATACAACATAAAAACTTACACGCCGCTTATGGACTGCACCCGATGTTTATGTCACAACATCATAAAAAAGATCTGGATCACTTAGAAAAGTGGCTACAGTCAGAAACAGTAATCGCTGTCGGTGAGTGCGGTTTAGATTTTTTCATTTTTGATAAGCAAAGCGATCACCAACAGGCTAAACAATTTCAGCAAGAAATATTTAGCGCTCAGTTAGATTTAGCGCAACAGTATAAACTACCCGTTATTATCCATTCACGTAAATCGCTCGATTTAGTGTTAAAAGAAATCCGTCTACGCCCTCATTTACGCGGTGTCGTTCATTCTTTTTCAGGCAGTTTACAACAAGCACACCAGTTAATTGATCAAGGCTTTTACTTAGGATTTGGCGGGCCAATCACTTATGCTCGCGCAAAAAAACGTCGCCATCTTGTCAGAAGTTTACCCCTAGATGCTTTATTATTAGAAACGGATGCCCCCGATCAACCCGATGCAGTGCATTATGGCTTACGTAATGAGCCTGCTTTTTTAATTGACATTGCACGAACAGTTGCTAACTTACGAGATACCTCACTTCAGGATATTGCGAGCGCTACTACGAAAAATGCACAGACTTTATTCAACATCGAGAAATAGATGAAATATATATTACCTTTTGTAATGGCAATGACGATTTTGGCAGGTATCACCTTAGCGGCTACTCCTCATTTATTGGATTACTTCTTTCCCATAAAAGAAAATGTAATACGTGATGCCGATTCTGAGGCGGCTGAAGATGCGCTAGGACGATGGTTTTTATCGCCAGATGCTAATTTTATGAAGGTTGAGGCCGCAAGACAACAATCAAAAATACGCTCTACTTCTTGGTTTGTTTTTCAAGTGAAACGCAAGGCGGTCGAGCGCTTTATTACGGCAAAAAAACTAGAACAACTTGAATTAACCGATAATATCTTAAATACCGTATTTTATGCCAACTCTCCACCAAGAGCGTGGTGGCAACCTACCGCTCTCACTCGTAGCAGCTATTTTCAAGGCGTTGACCAAGGTCGAAAACTAGCTTTAATTTACAATGCGGAAACCAAGCAAGGCGCACTCGTGACCACCATTACGCAAAAGCCTGTAGAAAATCGACAATAGGGATAAAACATGAGCATCCATGAGCGCACAGAGCTGTTAGTCGGCGAAGATAATTTATACTTTTTACAGCATAAGCATGTACTAATTGCAGGCATCGGGGGGGTGGGTAGCTTTGTAGCTGAAGCCATTCTACGTGCTGGCGTAGGTAAAGTGACGCTTATTGATCATGATGTGGTGAGCGAATCCAATATTAATCGCCAACTGGTGGCACTACATTCCACGATTGGCAAACAAAAAGTAGAAGTGATGCAGCAACGTGCGCTGGATATTAATCCCGCTGTACAAATAACGGCAATCAATGATTTTATTAGACCAGAAAATGTGGATGCGCTATTAAGTGAAACCTCATTTGACTATGTGATTGATTGCATTGATTCCATCTCCAGTAAAGTCGCCTTAGTCACCGCTTGCCAGCAACAGCACGTACCCGTTATATCCAGTATGGGTGCAGGTGGACGTATTGACCCCAGCAAAATTACCATTACCAGTCTGGACAAAACCAATGTCTGCCCACTCGCACGGATGATGCGTCAACGCATGCGAAAAGCGGGTGGGTCACTCAAATATCCCGTTGTATTTTCTGATGAAATCCCTCGAAAAGGCACAGAACATCGCCCTGTAGAAGATGACCCCAGCGCGCATCCTCGCTCCGTTAATGGCACTATTTCCTATTTGCCATCATTATTTGGTTTATATATGGCTGGTCATGTTATTAAGAATTTTTTGCACTGTTAAGGAAAAAAGAAGGCATCAGTGAATATAATATCAATGGGGGGTCGTTTTCTTCCTATTTCAATGCGTTTTTTGGCCTAATAATCCCATAACTTTATATTTATCATCCGAAAAAATAAAGTACTTCCTTTATATCAATAGATTAGGGTTTATTAGTGTCCTATCAAATTAGGATAACCTTCCAAGAGAAGGTAAGTAGGTCTATCATTTATAAGTGATTGCTTATGTTTATCTGGTAAGTACTGCTTTGGAATATAAAAAATGGAATAATTATCACCTAATCATCCTGACGCTTTATGTTCAGTTGATTATAATGACTATAATAATAATAAATGGGGAATTTCACATGTTGCATAGAGCAATAAAGTATTTGTTAACGAATAACAATCATTCTGATGAAGGGGGAATAGGCGGATCTGGAATAAAACATTAGAGAAAAAATATTTTTAATTCAAAAACCTAAAGATATAAAACACCTTACAAAGATGTCTACCTCTTTGTAAGGTAAGTGCTTACCTTATTTTTAATTGCTTTCCCCTTGATCCTACTCACGCACGCAAAGTCAGCAATATCCCACCCACTTTAAACTTCTTCAAACACATCCTCTTCAAAATAATAGATCCCTATACCTGCTCTTTTTTTCCCACTCCCTTTTTCTTTATGATGCCCTACATCTCGATCATATTGTCGCAACCATTCATTTGATTTTTCCAGTAGCGCTTGGCTATCTTCCCCGACCATTTTTTGAAAAGAATCGAGACATTCTAACGGTAAGTTGTCATAACAAACCTTGCGTTGAAAGCGTAATTCTTCTTTTTCGCTGGTCATATTATGACCAATTGTTTTGATCAATAAAGAAACATCTAGACCTAAGATATTCATCACTTCATCTTCATCGCCCATGGGTAAGTAAGCACGACGCTGTAAACTTGCATATTTACCTTCAACAATTTCAATGGTATCGGTTGATTTTAATTCATCTAGCATGGCTTTTGAGGTCATATCACCACTATATCGACTAACCAGTGCCTCAAATGATTTTTCTTTGCCATTAATAACTAAAACAGCAGGAAAACCACCCGATGTACAAAACTCCTCATCTTCTTGCCAACCATTAATAACGCGTGTTGCACGATTATATTTTGCTGACACCGATTGCGCTTCTAGTGGTACTTTACGCAGAGCGGCAACATCTTTTCGGGTTAGCCCTGTGATAATCGCAATTCTAGAAGTCGTCGCCTTGCCTTCAGACTTCAGTAACTTTTGTTCCGTAACAACGACGTATACTTGTTTTAGAATTTGAGATATTTCACTATAAGTTACCCCCTTACTCAGCAAAATTTCTGTTAAAGGAAGGAGTAACTTATAATTCATCTGGTAAAGTTTATCATTCATGGTTTGTGATTTTATTCCCATTTTTTAATTTTATCAATAAGAAACCGTGAGTATACTGATAAACTTTATATGGTAGATAGCTGAACAACTACCTAAAGCTATAAACCTACCAACCACGTTAATCTTATAACTATTAACGCTTAAGTATACCGTTTTTTTTAACAAATGCTAGTTTTTTACACAAATACAGACCATTGAAAATAATTTACTCTATTGTTTTCAATGATTTATTTTATTTTTTCCATGTTAACTTTTCCTTAACCCTTACAGTGAATAAATTCGTACGCTAACCTGTTAGTCACTCCGTTAATGATTTAAATGATTATCGTAAAAATGGTTTATGTGAGCAATGAAGATGTGATACAAGAGGATATAAACAGAGAAAACAATAATATTATTAAAAATCAACAAGGTACATATTTTTTGTTGTTTTTTTCACAAAAAATAGAACATATATTGATAATATTTTTTGACATTCCATCGAAGCTACTTTAATCTGCGATTGTTATTTTTGGTAATTAATTACCAAAAACAAGGACGTTTCTGCAACAACTATAACAATGGAACTAGTTCCAAATGTATAAAAAGGGGAAAATATGAATCTATCTGATATTACTGAAACAGTATTCCAATCCATACCACATACCATCATACCTACTGAGCAAGATACAAAACTATTAAGGAAACACAAAAAGCTATTGCTGAGTTATGGGAATGATTTGGCTAAAGGGGTCTATCATGATGATAACTTACAAGAGACACTCTCTCCCGAAGTAAGAAAACAGCGCGAACAGAGCTTGCATGAATGGTATCAAATATCAATTACTTGTGATTTTGATCAACATTATTGGAATTGGCAAGTCTTTGTTGGAGTCGAGCATGTAAAACATAATGTTTCCAACGCATCAGTATTGACTATGTGGGTCTGGATAATGACCTCAATGCAACAAAATTTATTACGTGATCTAGAAACAAGTGAAGCACTTAAAGTCTTGTCAGTATTTCAAAAATTACAAGCAGTGGTCAC
>JAGLDQ010000047.1 GCA_023145535.1 Cocleimonas sp.
ACTATAAATTCAGGGCTTAACACCAAAGCGCGTGCTAAACCAATCCGTTGACGTTGCCCCCCTGAAAATTCATGCGGATAGCGCCAGAGAAAATCACGCTCTAATTGCACTTGTTCAAGCATTTTAGCGGCTCGTTCGATTCTATCTTCATGGTTTTCACCGATGCCATGTACTGCCATCGGTTCAGTGAGCGTAGTAACGATCTGCAAACGTGGGTTTAATGAAGATTGCGGGTCTTGAAAGGCGATTTGCATTTGTGGGCGCAATGGGCGCAGTTCTTTAGGGCTTAGTCCGACTAATTCTTTGCCTTTTATTTTAACGCTACCCGAGGTGGGCAATTCTAGCTGTAAAATGGCACGTCCTAAGGTGGTTTTTCCGCAACCAGACTCACCCACTAACGCCATTATCGCGCCTTTTTTAATATTTAAGTCGACATCATCAACGGCACGTATATGGTCAACCACGCTTCTAAATAAGCCTTTGCGAATGGGAAACCAGACTTTTAAGTTTTTTATGCTTACTAAGGTGGGCTGTTTCTTTAATGCTTCTAGATTTGTTTTTACCGATCGACTTAAATTTTCTGGCACAGCCGCGAGTAGCTTTTTACTATAATCATGTTGTGGATTAGTCAGCACGGCTTTGCATTGCCCTACTTCAACTAATTTACCTTGTTTCATGACACCGACTTGATGCGCTATTTGTGCAACGACACCAAAGTCGTGTGTAATAAAGAGAATCGCCATCCCATTTTGTTGTTGCAAATCTTGCATTAGACGCAGTATTTCTGCTTGTACGGTGACATCTAGCGCAGTGGTTGGCTCATCAGCAATTAATAAGTCAGGCTTACAGGCTAATGCCATTGCAATCATAATACGCTGGCGTTGTCCGCCTGATAGTTGGTGGGGATAGTTATCAAAGCGGCTACTTGCATTAGGGAGATATACTTGCTCCATTGCCTCTATCGCTTGCTTTTTTGCCTCTCCATCTGACAGCTCAGGGTGATGGAGTTGCAGGGCTTCCATGATCTGTTCGCCTATTGTAAAAACAGGATTGAGCGAGGTCATCGGTTCTTGGAAGATCATCGCGATGCGTGCGCCGCGAATTTGTCTTAACTCATCTTCCTCTAGTGTGAGCGTGTCCACTTCTTGATAAAAATTACTGTCTTTACGCCAATTAAAGATGATTTCACCGCTTGGATGCGAGGAAATACCGGCAGGTAATAATTGCATAATGGATAAAGCGCAGATTGACTTCCCACTGCCTGACTCACCAACTAAACAAAATGTTTCCCCTTTGTTGAGGCGAATGCTAATACCATCAACCGCTTTAACGGTTCTTTTGCCTGTTTGTAGATAGGTATACAGTTTTTTTATATTGAGCAGAGGTATATCTTGAGTCATTGGCGACCAACTTTGTCCCGACGCTGGAGCGCCTATAGATACGTTTCCATGCTGAAACATAGGAACGAGATAGTTTTTTATCTAGTTACTTTTAAGGCTGAAGCTTCTCGACTAGATGGAATGATAAAAATTCAGATGTTTTATTGCCGTGTCTTCGCGGTATTCTATGGTTTAATTTTTTTCTAGTACGCTTTAAATCTTTGCAAGCAAGTGTTTTTTAGGGTTAATTAACCCCTAAACGACCCGCTAGTTGCGGATCAATCGCATCACGTAATGCTTCACCAATCAGGTTATAAGCAAAGACTGTTAAAAATATCGCCCCTCCAGGAAAAGCCGCCATCCACCAGTTAAAGGTGGAAGATTGGACGGCTTGATTCAGCATTTGCCCCCATGAAGGCACATCAACAGGCCCTAAACCAAGAAAGCTTAACGTGGCTTCGGTTAAAATGGCGGAGGCTACCCCAAAACTAATGGCAACTAATAGGGGGGCAACACCATTCGGTAATATATGTCGAAATAGGATAGATTGCAGTGGTAAACCACTGGCAATAGCGGCTTGAACATAATCTTGTTTACGCAGTTTTAGAAACTCGGCGCGCACGTATCGTGCATAGCCTGACCAACCAGTTACGCCAATTATAATCATCATTAAATAAATGCTGCGCCCAAAAAAGGCAATAATCGTCAGTAGTAAGAAAAGCACAGGGATGGCTTCAAAAATTTCCATGAGACGCATCCCAAACATATCGACGCGCCCTGAAAAATAGCCCATTTGCCCCCCTATAAAAACGCCAATCACCATGGCGATGCCTGTGGCGACAAACCCTATGCCTAACGCGATGCGCGAGGCGTGAATCATGCGGCTGGCGACATCCGCTCCATTATCATCTGTACCCATAAAATGCGTGCGTTTATCGGCGGATAAGGGGGCTTCTAATCCTGTATCACCATAATCACGAAGAAAATCACTGGGGGAATAAGGAATTGGCGGCAATACTGCCCAGTCATACTCTATTTTGGTTACTTTTTCACGAAATTCATCGTAAATAATAAGCTTCGGGGGCGTTAAAAATACTTTAGCGGCAAAGGTTAGACTTAAAACGATGAGGGTAAAAATCCATAGTTTTTTTACAAAGCTTAATTTTAAGCGCCATAAAATAAGCGCACTCATAAATGCCGTGAGCATAAAGACATCTTCTGCCGTGGTATACCTTAAAATAGGTAGGGTTAATCTACCATTCTCACTGGCAATGAGTGGCATACTATTCGCCAAATAAGGCGCAAAAACTGCAATAAAAACAAGCAG
>JAGLDQ010000048.1 GCA_023145535.1 Cocleimonas sp.
GAGCTGTGGAACATTTGATAAATATCGGTTTCTATACCGCTTGTCCAGCCTAATGTAATCGCCATAAAGTCTTTATTATCTAACTTATCAATCATCACGGGCCATTCTGTGGGTGTTGGGATTAATTTAACCCCTGCTTTTGCGTACATGTCTTTTAATAACAACACCATGCGCTTGGTATCTTCATTGCCTTGAAAATACGTTAATTCAAACTCAAAATCTTTGCCATCAGGCCCTTCTAATAGACCGTCATTGTTACTGTCTTTAAATCCTGCCTCTGCCAATAGTTTCTTGGCTTTATTCAAATCGCTGGTTCTGGCAATGAGTGCTGTGTCATGTTGCTTGCTTCTGGGGCTAAAGGGACTAATCGCTACTTCTGCATAGCCTAAATAAATATCATCAATGATTTTTTTGCGATCGGTGATATAGGTCATTGCCTGACGCACACGTTTATCCGCAAAGAGGGTTGGCTTTTCTTTTGTTCCCTGATTCCACGCAAGATAAGAATACCCTGCCGTTGGACTCATATATTCAAAATTATGACTGCTTTTCGTCATCTGCTTATCGGCTTTAAGCTTTTTATATTCAACGGGACGAGCACCATAAGTATCTAGCTCTCCATTGCGATAAGTCGTTAAACGTGCGCTATCATTTTGAATAACTTTCCAGATAATTTTATCATAAGGGGCTTGAACCGCACCCCAGTAGCGCGTGTTGCGAACTAGCTCAACACCGCCTTTATCGGGTGTCCAGCTTTTTGGATCAGATAAGCGATAAGGCCCCGTACCGATCAAGATCCCTTTGGATTCATTAAACTCTTCTGTTTTTTCCATATAAGGCTGGTAAAAATGCTGTGGTAAAATAGCCATTCCACCGGCAAGATCGATTGCTTCAAAATAGGGTCGCTTAAAAATAAAGCTAACTTCGTAATCACCCTTTGCATTCACTGATTTTAATGGCTCAAAATACGCTTGTGTACCTGGTGCCTTAATCCCCTTGTTCATCATAAAGTTATAGCTAAAAACAATATCTTCAGCCGTCATTGGTTCTCCATCAGAAAAAACAATATTGTTTCTTAACTGAAAGGTGATCGTTAAGCCATCTTCACTGATTTTCCAACTTTTTGCCAACAGTCCTGACCACTCTAAAGTATCAGGGTCTCTTGTTAGTAATGATTCTAAAACATAACTTTGTACGGTAGAAGCATCCGCATCAGAAGAAACTAAGGGCGATATTGTTTTTAGATTATTACCAAATGCATTAACTTTCCAATCCCCTGTTGCATAATCTGCAAGTTGAGTTGCAGCATGAGCACGCTTGAAGGATGCCACAACATCGGAAGAATTACTTTTTCCTGTAGAATTTATTGACGATGCATTCGATTGAGTGACTTGAAAACGACCATCTTCCACTTTTTTAGATAATTTGCTAATCGCTACCCGTAAACTACTGACATCCTTTGACTGTGCAGATAAGGCTTGTGTGGTTTCAGATAGCTTTGTCCACTGACGATCTATTTGATACATCGTTGCTATAATCAAAATAATGATTAAAGTAAGAAAAGCATAGAGAATGAAGTCTTTAGTAGAGAGTCTTTTTTGCATAAGTTTTTTTGATAATTGAAAGCGACTTGGTGTTTTTATAATTGTTTAATATTTTTTTATGTATGGGCTGACTATATCCCTACATCACCAACTTTTCCAGTCATCTATAAACAATAGACATAAAAAAAGCGAACATTCAACAGAATGCCCGCTTTTATTGATTCTAGCCACTAATTAAAAATTAGAAGTTAGATGTAATACCAACACGAGCATGAGATGCTTTGCTATCATTCATGTTGTTCTTACCAAGACTTCCCCAAACACTAGTGCCTTTACCTAGCTTATAGCCAACTTCGCCAACTTTGTAGCTTCCATCAACATCTTTTCTTTTGCCAACTTCACCTTGAACGTATGCTTTGCCAAACTTATAACGACCATTAAGTGCTGTATTTTTGCTGTCATCAGCGGCTTTGTTATAAACGAAACCAACTCTATGACCTGCTGGCATTGTATAGCCTAATGCTAACGTATCATTTCCATCAGCGCCTTTCATTTTTTGATGGCCCCAAGCAGCATAAATACCATTGCTGTTATAGTTAATCAAGGTGCTAATCACATCATTATTAACGCCACTTTTCTCATCAGGAACATACGCTGCTGCGAATCCAATAGGGCCAAAGCCTTTTAAATAAGCAATGGCATTAGAAACACGAAAAGGACCATCTTGAATGGTTTGTTGTCCGCCAACATTCATGAAATCTAACGCATCAGAAGATAATGCATAAGGTGTTGCGTGACGACCAACGCGAACTTCACCAAAGTTACCTTTTAAGCCAACCCAAGCATCACGAGCGCCAAGAGCTGCTGGAGTACCGTTGTTATCAATAGCATTTTTGGTAGAAAACTCAACTTTGTGAGTTACCGACATGCCATTATCCATTGGTGTAGAACCTTTAACACCTAGGCGAGATGTATGTGCATCTACCGTTGTCACGCTGTCCCCAGCCGCATTTTTATTACTACCGACAGAAACTTTCATTTTTCCGTAAAGTGTTGTATCAGCCATGACAGCCATTGGTGCAGCCAAACCAGCTGCTACTGCGATTGCAAGCAATTTTTTCATCTTTCGACTCCTAAAAAAGTTAGTCCTAAAATATATAAATAATTTTTTAATCTGAAGGCAGGCTTAACAACCTACTTCAGGTATTCCAACAGAAACAGCGGAATTGATACGAATTTTAGTACCAGTGTTGCAAAAATGCAACAAAAATCTTAATTCTTATCGATCAGCTACTACATTCCGTAGGTATTATAGCAATTTATCCGTAAAATATTAACGCTTATTTACATACGCAAAAACGCCACAGATGAATCTGTGGCGTTTTTTATAATCTATCCGAACTCATATTGCAAATAAACAGTAATATTTAGCAATAAGCTGTTGTAGATTTAACGTTTGGAGAATTGAGTTGCTCTACGTGCTTTACGTAAACCAACTTTTTTACGCTCAACTTTACGTGCATCACGTGTTAACAATCCTTCTGATTTTAGTGCACCACGCAAACTTTCATCAAAAGTAAGCAATGCTCTTGCAATACCAAGACGAATCGCGCCTGCTTGACCACTATCGCCACCGCCTTTCACTGTCACCATAATATCAAATTTATCATTCATTTCAGCCGTATCTAACGCTTGACGAACAACCATGCGTGATGTTTCACGACCAAAATACTCATCTATAGGTAGTTTATTAACTATAATATCCCCCGCTCCCATTTTCATGAAAACACGCGCAGATGATGATTTGCGTCGACCCGTTCCGTAGTATTGTGTATCGGCCATTCTATTTAATCTCTTATCTTGGTATTTAGTTACTATATTTCTAAAGGCATTGGTTGTTGCGCATGATGATTATGCTCAGAACCTGCATAGACTTTTAGTTTTCTATACATTTCACGACCTAGCGGTCCTTTTGGCAACATGCCTTTTACTGCTAACTCAATGGCACGCTCAGGTGCTTTGTCCATTAGTTTATCAAAACTAATGGATTTTAAGTTACCAATATAACCAGTGAAATTGTAATACATCTTATTCGTTGCTTTGCGTCCTGTTACACGCACTTTTTCTGCGTTGATAACAACGATATAATCACCCGTATCAACGTGTGGTGTATAAACTGGCTTATGCTTACCACGCAAACGTAATGCGATCTCACTCGATAAACGACCTAAAGTTTTACCTTCAGCATCCACGACAAACCAGTCGCGCTTTACTTCTGCAGGTTTTGCAGTAAATGTTCCCATCTCAAAATTCTCCAGAAATGAAGCTTAGAAACAATGACATAAATAGAGCTAATCATCATTGTGTAGTATTAATTATAACAAGCCCCAAAGTGAAGCCTATTCAAAGAACGGGGCATTCTATTGGAATCCAGCGCTTGACTCAAGCTCTAATTTTGGCTTTTTTACTGTACCAATCCGTTAATAAAAGCTCTGTACTTTAGTGCAAGACTTTAGTTTACATTAGGCTCATGAGATCTGACATTGTTAAATAAGTAGAGTTATGTGGTTCTTATTTCTACGAAATTGTGGAATAAGCTTAATGCAAAAATGTCCTCGTTGTAAAAATGAAACATTTATAAAAAGCGGAATAAATGTAAAGACTGTGCTTATCATCACTGCATATTGGCAAGCCAACATTGCCTTATTGAATCTTTCTTTCTAACTTCCCATCCTTCCAGAGACAGTTTTGGAATAAATCCACAATTCCCTATATAATGCGCGATTTTATTGATTTTGGAGGGATTGCGATGTCTCAGCCTCTTGTTGGTGTGGTGATGGGGAGTAATAGTGATTGGAGCGTTATGTCCAAGGCGGTTGAACAGCTGGAACATTTTGCTATTCCTCATGAGTATCGCGTCGTTTCAGCGCATCGTACCCCTGATTTATTATTTGACTATGCCAGTACTGCCAAAGAGCGCGGTTTACAGGCGATCATTGCAGGTGCAGGGGGAGCAGCGCATTTACCAGGAATGTTAGCCGCGAAGACCACTCTTCCTATTTTGGGGGTTCCTGTGGGGACACGTTATTTAAAAGGGATCGACTCATTGCATTCTATTGTACAAATGCCAAAAGGCATTCCTGTGGCGACGTTTGCGATTGGCGAAGCGGGGGCGGCCAATGCGGCTTTATTTGCGGTTTCTTTGCTGGCAAATAATGATCCCGACTTAGCTGAAAAATTGGCTCAATTTCGTGATGAGCAACGCCAAGCAGCAATGAACATGGCATTACCTCCAGAATAGGATAGTTATGATTTTACCTGATTCAACCATTGGTATGTTAGGCGGCGGTCAGCTTGGTCGCCTGTTTGTGAGTGCGGCACATCATCTCGGGTATCGCGTGATCGTATTAGAACCTGACCCTTATAGCCCCGCCGGTTTGATTGCCGATGAGCATATTGTCGCTCATTATGATGATAGTAGCGCCATGCAACGTCTCTCTAAACATTGCGATGTAATCACGACAGAGTTTGAAAATATTCCCGCTCATGTTTTAGAAACACTGGCAATTTCCTGCCCTGTACACCCGAATGCTTCGGCCGTTGAAAAAGCGCAGGATCGCTGTGTAGAAAAAACATTTATTCGCTCCTGCGGTTTATTGCCGGTGCCTTATGGTTCTATTACAACCTATTCAGAAATTGCAGCAGCCGTTGATAAAATAGACTTTCCTGCAATTATGAAAACAGCCCGTTTTGGTTATGATGGTAAAGGGCAGTGTCGTGTTAATTCTCTAGAAGAAGTACAGCAAGCTTATAATACCTTTGAGCGTCAACCGTGTGTTTTGGAGCAGATGATTGATCTGAAATGTGAGATTTCCGTGATATTGGCACGTAATGCATCTGGGGATAGTCAGTGTTTTCCTGTGGCTGAAAATATTCACATCGAGGGTATTTTGCATCAAAGCATCGTACCCGCGCGCGCGGATAAGGCGATTATGCAAGCCGCACAGGTTGCGGCGAAACGTATCGCCGACCAAATGGACTATATTGGTGTTTTGGCGGTTGAGTTTTTTATTAGTCAAAAAGATGAGCTTTTAGTCAATGAAATCGCGCCCCGTACCCATAATAGTGGGCATTACAGCATGGATGCTTGTATCACCTCGCAGTTTGAGCAACAAGTACGCGCTATTTGCGGCCTACCCTTTGCAGATACCCATTTATTAAGCCCTGTGGTCATGACCAACATGCTGGGTGAACTCTGGGATTTATCCTTGGATAAGCCTGTGTTAAATGCTGAACCCATCTTAAACAGTGGCAAATCGAAATTGCATTTGTATGCCAAGCGCGAGGCACGAGCTGGGCGTAAAATGGGACATTTTAATACCTTGGCAAAAACAACAGAAATAGCGCAAAAAGAAGCGGATGCTATTTTTAATACGATAAAGGAATCGCTATGAATCATCCCCTGCTGACGACACATCTCGTTATTGTCGGGCTGTCTTTACTCCTCTATTTGATACGCGGGGGCTTGATGTTGGCGGGTAAATCATCAACTGTAATGACCTCTTTAGCAGCCGTCATCTCAATGGGATTATTTGGTACAGGAATTTCGATGGTGTTTATGTCATCGGATGTATCTTTTGCCAATAGCTGGGTCATCGCCATGATGATTAGTTTTTTGCTTTATGTCACCTTTGGCGTTATCGCCTTAAAATCTGGCTTAAGAAAACCAGTGGCGATTATTTTGTGGTTACTCGGCTTGGCATCCTTTGCCTTTGCCTTGTTGCTGGCAATGGATACTGATTTTGCTCAACAGCTATTGGGGGGAGCGGCATGAACCCTTTAGATGAGTTTCGTAAAGATATAAAATTTACTGAAGCGCTTGCTGACCAAACGCTTCATTATTGCACGACATGGGGCATATTTTCTCCACGCACAATTGATGATGGCACGCGTTTATTAATGAAGTACATCAAAGTGAATCCTGATGATGACTGTTTTGATCTTGGCTGTGGTTATGGGCCTATTGGCTTAACCCTCGCAAAATTGGCACCAAAGGGACAAACTTTGTTAGTCGATAAAGATTTTATGGC
>JAGLDQ010000049.1 GCA_023145535.1 Cocleimonas sp.
TTACTTCGCTTGGCATATTCATGTTGCTTCCTTGTTTTTATTATATTTTTATAGGAGGGGGGGGGTATTTTTTGCACGCTAGGTTATATCAAGATGCTCCATTAAGTATTCTGTTAATTTAAGAAAATCATCACGTGGATGGCAACGTCCGCCAATCGTTTTAAATGCTAGGTCAGGCTCACTTCCCCAGTTTCTTAATATTTTACTTTCTCTGATGCTAACGGTTTCTTCAGGATCCATCAAAAGGCATTTTTTATCTTCTAGAGCAGAAATGATGGCGACTACATCATGATATCGTTTTTGATCTTGCTTACTTTGTGCATAGTATTTATTCATAATAATAAAGATGGAAGCGTGAGTATTACAATTTCTTATTTGCTCAATGGTTCTAAGCAAAACTTCTGCTTTACTCCCTATGTCGAGTGGACTAAGCGATGTCGGAATAATAAAGCTTTCTGTTTTTTTCAATAAATCTAAACTATTACGCTCAAATGCAGGAGAGCAGTCAAAGATGGTAACCGATTCTTGAGAATTGGTATTTTCATTCCAATCCGATACTTTAGCGACATTAATCGTGTTATTGTCACCCGTTCTTGAATTGGGAACAGAGGCTTTACTGCCTGTTAATCGATAGAGATTTTCTTCAGGATCCCCATCAATAAGGCTGACTTTATACCCTGAAATAGCAAAAGCACCCGCAAGATGAGCGGAAACTACTGTTTTTCCAACGCCCCCTTTAGCCGTAAAAACGGAAATATAGTGGTTTGATTTTTGTTCTTGAGGCGCATGATCTATATCTTTGGATAAATAATCCCAAATAAATTTATTTTCTTCCAAATGCCCCATATAAAAGTTTTGAACTTTCTCCGCTGCAATGGCTGCAATAGCAGGCGCGCTAAACCCCTTTGATGAGATAATCGCGCCTTCCTTAATATTGCTACGATCCATAAAATCTCTAAATTTAGTCACTTGCCTGATTGAAACTTTGTTTTTAAAATTTTTGACTTGAACCGCGATTATTTTTTGATTCTTCATCGCTAGAAAGTCATAACCAGGTTCGTTTTGTTTGTTATTTATCCTAATAGTAAATCCTAAGTCTTCAAATCTCACCGCAATAAATTTTTCAAAATCAAAAGCACTTTCAAAGCTCTGTGCAATAGTCATAGCAAACTCCATTAATTATTTTCAACAATACTATATGCTTATATATTGAACGTCTAAATTAATGGATCAATGGATCAATGGATAAAAATCATGATCTATAATTAATCATACTGTGAGGAGAATAAATAGATAAACGGGTTATAGACTAAAAACATAGAATACTTTTAGGTCTAGCTTAGGGTGAAATAAACCTTATCCCTTGATAAATAACAAAATTTATTTCCATATCGGCAAGAACAAGGATATGATGCGTTAAACGTATTGTTTTGTGAACGATATATAACCAATAAAGTCATACTATAAACAACAATCACTGGATTCTATGATGACTCGTGTCAACACGCTAAGTATTATCTTCATTACGTTGCTATTTGTTTTATCTGCTTGTGGTGGTGGGAGTAAGAAGGTCATTAAAAAAGATGGCACACTAACGGTTAATGGAAAATTATTAGCAGGTATTCATTATCGCTCAGGAGAAACAAACGGTGTTACTAATACAAAAGGAGTATTTAAGTATGAACAGAAAAAAAATATTTCTTTTTCTCTTGATCGCAAATCATTAGGTAAGTTATCCGCAACGGTTCTTGATAAAAGCTCGAAAATCACCCTAACTCAGATTATTAATTCTGATCCTGATCCCATAAAGGAGCTGAAAGCACTCCCTGAGAAATATAAGAACTTCGAAACGAATACTGGGTTTATTCAGTCACCAACGTATTTAACACTCATTGATTCACGCATAGAAAAAATTCTTACCTTGAATGACAAACCCATTATAGGGATTGATTTCAGTTCTGGAAGCGTTTCTGGAGCCACGGATAACTTTGGTTTTTTTGATTATGAAGCAGGCAAGCAGATTGCATTTAGCATTGCAGGTAAGCATATTGGCAGTGTTAACCCTAGCAACTTGCCTATTAGTATTGAGAAGTTGGTAGAAAGTGCGAGCAACCCCGTTATAAAGCATTTGCCTTTATTACTGACCGATCTCAATGCTGAAAATGTGCGTCAATTTAATGCTAAATTTACGTTAAATCAGCTTGAACAGGCGCTCTTTAAGCCCGCATCGCTACCAACAGGACGTTCACTAGGAATTAATCTAGAGACTCCACAAGCTGAAGCCGATGGAATATATCAACCGCTTGCTTTTGTTGATATATTCCGTGTTGCACGTCCTTTTATGGAGAACTCTTGTACCGATATTAGTTATAATCGCGCAGGTTGGCCGCTTGATTTACCCACCAGTTGTGGATCACAAGGTGCAAAGAAATATGCCATGACGCGTATTTTGCAGTTTATGCCGAACGGTTCAGCCCCTGCAGGGCGCTATCATGTGCTTTATGAAGGCAAAGGTAATCTTAGCTTTGCCCATATGGGGAGCAATAAAAAAATAGTGGAAGCAGGTCATTTAACGCTTGATATTAAACCACTACCCAAAGCGCAAAGCATTCATGGTCTTGAAGTCTTTATTACCAAAATTGACCGTGATGATCCTATTCGCAATATCCGCATTATTATGCCCGGTGGTATCTGTAAAGGTAGTCCATTTAAACGGGTGACGACGGCCAATCAATGTTCAAAAGACAACCCCTTTATCGCCTTTATTGATGTGTTAAAAAACAACCGTGAAGCGATTATCTTTAACCCTGACTTTCTTGCCTTTCATAAGGATTTCCGTGTTTTGCGGATGATGAACTTTATGGAAGCCACACCCCGTCGCCCAGCTTCAAATAGCATTAACCCCTGTCCTGCTAATGCTCGTTATAATGATTGTATGACCCGCGAAAGAAGCTGGAGTCAAATTGCGAAAATGTCAGATGCTAGCTGGGGCGGTTCGTATAAAACGATTGTCACGAAACGCTTTGGAGTACCCCTTGAGGTTACGGTTGCATTAGCAAATCTCTTACAAGCGCATCCTTGGTTTACGCTTCCCTTTAATGCCAGTGATACTTATATTGATCAATACGCTGCTTATCTTAAAAGTAATTTGGATAAAAAACTAGACGCACACATCGAGTATAGTAATGAAGTCTGGAATGGTGGATTTTGGGGGGCGCAGTATGCTGTTGTAATGGGTAAGAAATTAGGCTTGGATAAGCCCGCTCTACCTTTTCGCTCTGAGGAGCACAGTGCGCGAGTACGCTTTTATTCTAAACGCTCTGTAGAGGTTTTTAAACGCTTTGAAACAGTCTTTGGTAATTTGACTAGACTGGTACGTATTATGGGCGGACAGCATAAATCACATTCCTATAGTCGTGAAATTCTATCGTATAATGATGCCGCTGATAATACCGATGTACTCGCGGTTGCACCTTATTTTCATGGTTGCTGGAGTCGAACTAAAGCAGGTGATCGCGAGATTCCAATCGCCGCTTGTAGTAATACCGATGTTGTAGAAAAAACATTAGCAGAAGCAAAATCAGTGGATGATATATTTACCACCATCAATAGCACCTACAGACCAACGGCGGCAACGGCGGGTAGCAGAGGCGATACAAATTCTATTGATGCGATTACAAAATTAATGACAAATCAGGTGAGTACTGCCAATGAGTTTGATGTTGATCTCTACACCTATGAAGGGGGGCAGCATCTAACGGTCAATTATGGCGACTCTACCCTATCAGCCAACAAACTGAACTCACTGCATGATTTATTTGCAGCGGCAAATCGTGATCCTCGTATGGGCGATTTATACACAAAATTTCTCAATGAGTGGAAAAATCGAGGGGGTAAGCAGTTTATGTTATTCACCTCCCCGCAAAGTTTTAACCGCTATGGCTTTTTTGGCATTAAGGAGTCTATCAATCAACCACGAGTTGAAGCACCTAAATACAATGCGGCGATGAGTTTTCAAGAGGATACAGGGACTTGTTGGTGGGCGGGTTGTGATGTGTATCAAGCGCCTCGTTTAGCTCGCTAAGGGGGGGGGCACAAAGTAATAGCCGAGCGATGCAATGATTAAGATCATTCAAGCAGAAATAAAAAGGTAAGCCAATGGGGGAGCTTTATTTTTTCGAAGCTCCCCATCGGCTTACATTACCGAGTTAAGTTGGCTTTTATTGCCTCGTTTATGCTATCCCATAAAAGAACTCTTTTAGTCAATGCTTCCTTCGCGACTTGAAGAGACTCCTCCCATTTACTGGCATCATCGCCACATAGTTTTTTTATCATCTTGGTGGCCATAGGGCCATGCTCATCGCCATCTATTTCGATATGACGATCAAGATAGTAAACCAATTTATTATATTTTGTATTGGATGCTACATTCAGTTTTTTAACAATCTCAATGAACATATCGGGAATTAAATTTTCTCGGCCAAAGGTAAAACTAGATGCAATTAAATGCGGTTTGTTGGTAGCAATGACTTGAAAGGTAAAATCAGTAAAGGCTTTACTTGCCTGTGATGGGAATATCTTTGCATTGATCTTATTGTATTCTTTATTTTTTAAGAAATGCTCGATAAGCATTTCAATTTTTGAAGTTTTTGCACCCACTTCGCTCATTGCTTCAACATACATCTCAAAGTGACTCATGGGGATATTTAGCACCGTTAAATCACTTTCTTCTGCTAAAACAATTTCGTTTATAAATCTTCTTAGGAGCGGATCACCCTTAGGAATCCAAGGGATTGATGTCATTGTTAAGTGCATTTGAAGCGACTTTAATAAAGACATAAAATCCCATACGGCGAAAACATGACTTTCCATAAAGATTTGAAGGTCTTCAATAGAATTAATGTTTTGGTATAACGCATGAGTTAAAAGCTGGTGTCTTAGTGAAACTAATTCTTTTTCTATTACTTGTATTTGCATTGTTAAATTTTGACCATGTGTTTTTTAGTCATAATAACCTATACCAACACCTCGATACCTATCCATTATTATTTGAATGGACTATAACGAAGCGTCATAGTAAAACGCTATTTTGTGTATCCAGATG
>JAGLDQ010000005.1 GCA_023145535.1 Cocleimonas sp.
GTTAAATCGGCTCCACCTGATAGTACGTCAATCTTTATATTTTCGACTTGCTGAATCGCCTCTTTAATATCGACTTTATTCAATAGCACATCACTTAACAACACGGGTGAATTGTGCTTATCCAAACCTAACCCTGTCGTTGTATTTCCCTGTGCATCCATATCAATGACAAGGACTTTTCTGCGTACAGAAACAAGCGAGGCTGCAAGATTTACGCTTGTCGTTGTTTTACCAACCCCCCCTTTCTGGTTAGCTATTGCTAGCACTTTTGCCATATTTTAAGACCCTTGTTTGATAGTAGACGAATGCGCTAATGATATAGTAAGTTCACATCTTATTCATAGGATTTAAAACAGTAACAAAAAGTTATAGTAAAGGGAAATATTGAAGGTGCTGATTGGTTCTTAAATTCTGAAACGGAAATGAATAAGAGGATTACTATTCCAAATTAAAGTACTATAGATGTCTCGATTACGCCCAAATTACCCTTTTACTTCCGAAGAAAGATACTTCAAATCTACCGATATCGCTCTCTTGTCACTTTATGGGTTAAGCTCTATCATGCAAAGGTCTAAGAATAACATTATTAAAAAACCAGCAATTATCAACGCATGTCCTACATAAGTGCGATACCCTGTGGTTTTCTCCCCTGTCCACTCTAGGATTACTCCATTTTTATGAATAACCTTGAAAAGCGAACAGCGGTTTCACTAGCAGCCGTTTATGCGGTACGTATGCTAGGTCTGTTTATGATTCTGCCTGTGTTTACTCTGTATGCGGAAAGTATTCCTGAGATAACGCCTTTTATGATTGGTTTAGCCATTGGTATTTATGGGCTGACACAGGCTGTATTGCAAATCCCTCTGGGGTTATTATCGGATAAAATTGGCCGTAAACCTGTTATCGCTGGTGGATTACTTATCTTTGCGGTTGGTAGTGTCGTGGCCGCTCTATCCAATACGATAGAAATGCTCATTGTCGGTCGAGCCATTCAAGGGTCAGGTGCTATTGCGGCGGCAACGATGGCATTAGCGGCAGACCTCACGCGTGAAGAGCATCGAGCGAAGGTCATGGCGGCTATTGGGATGACCATTGGCGTTTCATTTGGTGTAGCGATGGTCATCGGGCCGATTATTAGTGAATGGGCAGGTCTTAGCGGTATTTTTTGGGTAACAACCGCGCTAGCATTTACGGGTATTTTATTGATTTTATTTGTCGTACCACAACCACCGACGCTGCATTCTCATCGGGATGCGGGAATTATGAAAGACTATTTAGCCTCTGCATTACGTGATCCAACTTTAATACGCATGAATATTGGTGTGTTTATTTTGCATATGATTCTTTCCGCAAATTTTACCGTTATTCCACTTCTATTTCGCGATACATTAGGATTTACAAGCGTAGAACATTGGAAAATTTATCTGCCCGTGTTGCTAATTTCTTTTATTTTGACGATTCCTTTAATTATTATTGCAGAGAAATTTCATAAAATTAAACCCTTATTTATTGCCTCTATTAGTGCTTTAATTATTGCTCAGATTACTATGGGATTAATGACGGACACTATGCTATCGCTCTTACTGGCATTTTTGTTTTTCTTTATTGGGTTTAATTTTTTAGAAGCGGTACAGCCTTCCCTTGTTGCTAAATACTCCAATGTAAATAACAAAGGTACTGCTATGGGTATTTTTTCTACCGCACAGTTTCTAGGAATTTTTGCAGGGGGATCACTGGGTGGTTTAGTTTCAAGCGTCTGGGGCATTCAGGGGGTACTTTTATTTGGCGCACTGGTTGCCGCACTATGGCTATTAGTTGCACTAAGCTTGCCACAACCTAAATTTTATAAAAGTCGTATTTTTAAATTAAATAAAAATGCTTTGCTTGATCCTTCTAAAACAGCCCAGCTACTTGAGCAAGTGGCGGGTGTTAAAGAAAGTGCGCTGTCTTTGGATGAAGGTGTTGCGTATTTAAAAGTAGATAAAAATGAGTTCAGAGAAGAAGCATTACGAGACTTTATAGCATAGGGGTGAGAACTTACTTTTACTCCTCAATTGCATTTTATTCAGTGGAGGAGTAAAGAGAAAACAAATTTATTCGTTTCATTTTCTCCTTTAAAAATCAAGAAATAGCAACACGGCCTTGGCCTGTAATTTCCCCATCATTGACTACAAAGCGAGCGGCAATATCACCTTGGCTTATCTCTCCATCTTTATTGGTATCAAAGAGACGTACAAACTCATTTTGTGTATTTTGAGAAGAAAAGGTACTTGCAAGCATTGCTTTTTGTTGATTACTATCTAAATCAAGCTCATTGCCTAAGATGCTAACGGTAGGAACCGTCGCATGGCGTTCTCCAACATTGGCACGCATGTAGTCAAACAAGGCTGTTAGTTCATTGAGAACCTGCCCACTACCACCATAAAACATGGCGGCTACACCTGCAAACGTTTCACTACGTCCCGCATTGCCTTCTTGCAATAAATAAGGAATGGTCAGGTGACCTGCTTCTATTTCTTTATTACGTGCGACAATGAAATCATCACTTCTATGCCCTCCCGTCAACCCACTATAAAGATGTGCAGCTTCATGGATAACGAGATTATATGAACCATGATTTGTTCCTTTTGCGGGTATAGCACGTTCTCCTGCATCTCCTGATACTGTCGCAACGACCATCTCATTTGCACCTGTTCTGGCAACACCAGGAACGGTATCCCACGTTGACCCAGGCGGCCAGCCTCGTGGCCTTACACCGCTCAATTCAGGGTAATGCTCAACAATAGAGTCTCTAACAACAAAAACATTGCTACCCTCATCCACCATACGCTGTAACGCTTCAGTAGGGAGTTTTGCCAGTTCATTGATCACAGGGGGTAAGTCATCAGCCGTTGCTGTTCCTGATATATTCACTAACTTTCCAGCCAGATCTAAACGTAATTCAAGATCATTGACAGTATTAATTTTATCCACATCCAGACGGGTTAGTATTTTTCGGGTAAGTTCAGCTTCGCTAGCGCCCCCTGATAATACTGCAACATCACCAACACTGACGGTTTTATCACCGTCTTTATCAAGAATAGCAAAACGTGAGTTTGAAGGTTTGGATAGGAATAGGTCTGATAAGTTTAGTTTTTGTTCACTGTTAATATTGAGCTTTTCAGCTTCAGGATTGTCCGTCGGTGTTGCTCGTTCAATCATTTCCGCAAGCGACAACTTGACATCATCAAACCTAAATTTTTCTATCTCTCTGGTTTCAATCGTTTGTCCTGTCTCCTTGTGGGTTAGCAGTATAGCGCTTCCCTGTCTCGCTTCTGAGGGTGCCGTGCTATTTTCATGACGATCATCCAGCACGGCGTAGAACGTAGCACTGATGTTAAAATCATCAATGCTTGCACGTACTCTGGCCGTATCATTGCCTTTGCCGCCCTCTAAAATATCAGATCCTAAGCGACTATTTAACGTATCATCTCCCATCCCACCGAATAGATGATTATTACCTCGACCACCTGCTAAGTAATCATTACCACTCCCCCCTTTGAGAACATCATTTCCTTGGCCGCCATAGAGTTTGTCATGACCTTCATTACCGAATAGAAGATCATCACCTTGTCGTCCATAAATTTTATCATTACCCGCCAAGCCGATAATCTCTTCATCATGATGCGTTCCTTTTAAATTATCATTATCTGAAGTTCCTTTGATAATAGGTCTATCCCGCTGATCTTTATTTGCACCAATCAGTTTACCCTGCTGACCTTGAGCACCAGAAGCCCCTTTACTTTTTGGTTGTTGAAGGAAATCTTCTTGATGCGGTGGGATTGGAGGATGAAATTGTTGATCTCCCAGCTGTTTTGATAGGTTTTGTATGACTTGTGTGAGGTTTTTTGATGTATCGGCTGGAATGATGTGGCCTGTTGATGAAAGTTGGCTAAAACCACCCTCAGTGGTAGATAATTTTGGAGCGCTACAACCCGCACAAGTACTTTGGAGAGGGGGGATATTCTTGTTAATCATGGTTTTCCTTGGGATTATTATGGTTAGTAATAACCATAACTTATAGTCTCCCCACCCGATAAGTGCTAACTTTGTATTGCTTAAAAGGTCTGTTTTTCACGATTAACGCATTAATATGACAGCGCGTTTTATCTTATTAGCCTGTAGCGTGGGAGAATCCCACTAGTCTCAGCTAAAGAGGTGGATGCTTCCACCTTAATTACTCGCTAATGTTTCTGGTTATCACCATGGCTATGCGTCAAATAAAGTGCAAGACCCAGCAGGGCAATACCTCCCGCAAAGTATAAAAGATCAAGTGGTGTATCAAACTGCATATTGAGGGCATGTTCAAAGTAGCGCACAATTAAAATCATTAAAATAACTTTGGCTAAACGATTTTTAAGATCATCCAGCGTATTAATAATGAGAATTTTCGATGCGCCCTCGTTATTTTCAGCAATATCAATTTTGCTAATAAACAATTCGTATAAGCCCAATGCGAAGATGAGCAAAACAGTTGCTAATAAATAGCCATCTATAATTTCAACTACATGCTTAATCGTTTCTGCACGTAATGCTAGTCGCTCTTCTGTGGTTATTGTTGGAGAAATATAATCGCCCAAATGACTGACCATAATCCATGCATCAATACTTGACATATACAGTACGGCAGCGGCTGAAACAAGACTGACAAGTACCGCCGCGATTACCATTAAGCGGCTATTCCACAAAAATTTTTCAAACATAGCTTCTAATAATTTCAATTCATTTTCCTATTTTTAAATAACAATGAAGACCAACGCGTTCTCAATATATATTAATGGAATACGATCTCGCTCCCAACTGGGTATATGCTGTTCCTGAAAGATTTTCTTCAGGCTTTGAGTACGTTTTTTTTTCGCTTGATAAATTGCTTCCCCCCCTTGGCGAAAACGTACTTCCACTCTGTGATTATGTTTTATCAGCAGATGATTGATTGTTTCTAACTGATTAATTTTTAATATCCTATTTAACCACGGAAGTTGCAAGGGATGATTAGTATTCCAGTGAATTATTTGTTGTGCATTATGTGCTGTCAAGGGTGCAATGGCATAAAGATCATCTTGATTACGGCGCACTTCCACCCCTTGCCAATGCACACAAGGCATGGCTGATTGCTGTGCATTGAGTACATCGGATAAAATATGGCGTAGTTTTTTTTCAGAAGGTGCAAGAAACCCCTTTTGATCTATAAAATAACGGATAATCGCTTTACAGCGCGGTGTTGATAATTGTTTTAGTTTTTGAATAGAAAGTGTTCCGCTCTGCTTGCCCATTAGTAGTGGTAAATCTTGTTCTAGATATTCGGCTAATAAGTTTTTTGCTTCTCCTTGATGCTGGGCTGCGCGTGACAAGAGTTGATTAATACTTTTCCAACGAT
>JAGLDQ010000050.1 GCA_023145535.1 Cocleimonas sp.
CACGGGTGAGGATGGTTTAATTCTTATTGGTGGGCCACAGGTAATGAAAGGCTATCTAAAGGCAGCTGAAAAAACCGCCGAGGTGATTGCAGACATCAATGGACATCGCTGGTATAAAAGCGGCGATAAAGGCCATTTAGATGAAAATGGTTTTTTAGTGATCGTTGATCGTTATTCACGCTTTGCAAAACTAGGCGGAGAAATGATTAGTCTAACGGCGGTAGAAGATGCGATTCGCACGGCATTGGAAGACCCTGAGTTAGAATTAGTGGCAGTGAATATACCCGATGAGAAAAAAGGTGAAAAAGTTGTCTTGTTAATAGCCAATGAAATAAAGCTAAAAGAGTTGAAAGCTACCTTGCTTGACGCAGGAGTGAGTCCAATGATGATACCTGCCAAAGTTGTTAATATGGAAGAAGTGCCTAAACTGGGAAGTGGCAAGACTGACTTTTCTTTAGCCAAGAAGATTGTTTTAGATTCTCTGTAATAGAGATCGTTATGACGAGCATGAATGAGGAGGCTTAACTCGACTTTATCTAGTTGAGACCCTTCTTCTAAAGGTAAAGTTATTCACCTAATAGTTTTCAATTTATGAGGGAACTGTACGAAATCGACCATAGGAGGCAAGGTATTAAAACTTGGTCGATTAACGCTGAAGTATTTTCTTAGGGGCAACCTAAAGCCACTGGCTGTCCTTTCACTATTTTTCCACCCGTACAACCCGCATGAATGACCTCAATGGTTGATGCAGCGCAGTGCTTGGATAGTTCTGTTGTTCGCTTATCCCATAAACACACATTGCTTTTACATTGTGTACCATCAGTACAGCTTTTTTGCCCGTCATTATAGGTGATATTGCATCCTATAACGCCTCTCGTTAGCATTTTCCATTCTCCCTTTTTTTCAACACATTTTTCTTCTGCTGTTTTTGGTTTTGTATTGCTGGAGTTGCAGGATGATAAGTTGATGACTAAAAGGGCAATAGATACCCCAATAATGTAGTTAAGCGTCATGGTAAATCTCCTTCTTTAAAAATATTTTTGCAATTCAACCTGAATAAATCCATCTTTTTTGAGGCTATTTAAGGGATCATTTTTATCAATATCCATATAGGTTTGTGCTTCAATATTGAGTTTTAAACCTTTGCCCATCCGACGACTACCTTCAACGCGAAATATTTTGCTTTGATTGTCTAAATCAACAAAAGTACCCGCAAGAAACTCCGTTCCCTCAACATCATTTAAGCCAACCCGCGCCCCAAGGAATAAGTCATTTTGAAAGGGCGCATTCAGTATTTCACCGCGTGAGTCATGATGATACTCAGCAAGTAAACTA
Source organism: Cocleimonas sp. (assembly GCA_023145535.1). GTDB lineage: Bacteria > Pseudomonadota > Gammaproteobacteria > Thiotrichales > Thiotrichaceae > JAGLBW01. Next base: position 1,336 of record JAGLDQ010000050.1, read on the forward strand.
AGGTCAGCGCCTGTTTCGCCTATGCTAGGAAAACTGTATTCAAAGCCACCAACAGCGGCGTTATAATTGCCTTTTTTGGTATCACGATTGACAGCTTCAAGCTTCCACAACCATGCTTCGCCTGTGTATTGAAGATCTAATCCGACTTGTTTTAATAATGGGTAGTGCTGTTTTAATACGCCATTAGCGATGTCTGGCGTGAACTCTGGTGCGCGCGATGTACCATCAAAATAGGTCAACCCTACGTCGATTTCATCAAAGGTATGGTTTAGACGTAGTCCATAATCGACATGCTTTTCTTCTTTTGATGATTCGTAGCTTACGTCTTTGGTATCAACAGGTAATGCACCGCGAAAACGACCTTTTGTACCTGCAAACGTGCGTTCACGGAAATAGGGGAGAAGATAGAGGCTGACCGCACCATTGTCAGAAATGTGGCTGACTCTAAATAGAGGCTGGCCTAGTTTATCCTCACCATCACTGCCATCGATAGCATCCGTTTGGTTAATAATATCAACGAGGTGTTGTGACTCAGTAACCCCCCAGAAAACTTTACTAATGCCACCTTGGAATTCCCAGTCGCCTTTTGACAAAGTGACATCAAGTTGACGAATATCCCCGTGAGTGCGCTCAGGATCTTTTTCGTCCCAGCGGTAAAAGGGAATAAAGGTAAAGGCGTTATGATCATTATCCCATTTATGCTTATATTCTGGTTGCAGGCTTAGTGATAAACCGCCTGATTTCTGTCCTGTATAGGCCGCATCATCAAGGAAATAACGACTTTCTAGGCTGATATTTCCTGAAAATTCACCTGCCTGCAAGTTGCTGCATAATAATAAGCTTACTAATAAAGTTATTTTTTTTTGTCGTTGTTTCATAACCATCTTCTCACTTTTTCTTTATAATCAAGGTATGTTTTGCCAAAGTTTTTTTCAAGCATTTCTTCTTCGGGAATGATTTGTTGGGTTGTTATTAACAGAACAAATAAAGGTAAGAGCAGAAAGGGAGTTATTGCCCCAAGCCAGATGGCATAACCACTGAGAACAGTCAATAAACCCAGATACATAGGGTTACGAGTAAATTGATAAGTGCCTGTTGTGACAATTTTTTTGGAATGCTCAGGTTTCATGGGATTAACCGTGGTGTGCGAGCGAAAAAATAAGAGAGCAGACCATAGCTCGAAGCTAAAGGCAATGACCATTAAGAGCAAACCCATTTTATTCCATGGCGATGGAATCCAGTGGACGAGGGGGGCATGTTGATTTAACAACCACATTAAAGCGCCGATCATAAGCGCGTAAAGCGGGGGAGGGATACGCAGTTTTAGCATTGTATTTTCTCTGTTATGCTTATATTTCTCTCTATTGGAGCGATACGTTAGTTTTATAGAAAAAGAGCAAAAAACTACGTACCGCTTTTAGAATTAACAGAGAAATAAGGAGTTAATAGTTCCAGCGTACTGAAGCGGTTAGTGCTTCTGAGCCATCTTCAGCGCCTGTGTTAAGTTTAAGTCCTAAAGAGGTTTTCTCACTGTATTTATAAAGTGCGCCAAATGTAAACACGGTTTCAGACAGGTCGTTACTATTGCGACGTTCAATACGTCCAAGTAACTCAACCTTATCATTAAGCGGGCTACGTACGCCTACTGCGGCAACATAACCCGTATCATTTTTATTTACTTTTAAGCCACTTTTCGTTGCCGTGCTATGAGTGTTAAGCAACAGTGCTTCTGCAAAAAAATCCATTTCTGTTGAATAATTGTAGTGATAGCCCAAACCAATGGTATAAGCATTGGCATCAATATTATCAGCAACTGATTTATCGGTCGTGGTATTGATGAATAAATTACCGACAACATTGACATTCTCATAAACATCATAAGACCCTGATAGAGTGAAACCACCGCTTGCCCCTGAATCATTAACCAATGAATAACCAACCTCCATATAGTCATAGTTTATATTATTAGCGTAGACGCTAGAGGAAAAAGCAGATAACGCACAGACCGCAAACAGGGGTAATTTACTCATTGAAAAGCCTCATTTAGTTTAAGATGACAACATAAAAACGGAATAATATAACATCATCACATTTTTCTTTAATAGCTATATTCTAGTAGAAAATGAGTTTTTTTCGTCAAGCGGTTCTTGTTTAGCGCTTTAATGCATTCTTATTGAAATCACGCTTACTTAAACCTGTGCGAAACTTATAATCAGACCAGCGTAAAATAGTGCTCTTTCCTGTGAGATGATTTTGCATACTCATGACAGCAGGTCGCCAAAATTTTCCTAAATATTGCTTAAAGCCAGAGGATGTCAAGGTCTTCATTTTGCTTCCTTTACGGTCATAATATTCGGCTTTAATGACCCGTAGTTCTTTCGTGTCATGCCAGCTAAGTTGTTTGCTATAACCTGAGTATTTATAGGCAGGGACGCGCTCTGACACATAACATTTCATCCCTTTCCCGCAGGGTTCTTCGCGTAGGAATTTGTAGGTAAACTTTTCTACTTCTTGAGACCCTAAGTCCTCAAATGCAAACTCACTCCCCATAAAAGGGCCTGATTTATTGCGTGAGTTAATACGCTTAACCCGCTTTAAAGCCGGCAAATAAAGCCATTGATCATCGGCTTTTAAGCCATGTGAAAAGGTTAGCATGGAAGTGCCTTTTACGTCTGCTGGCGTATCAAAAAGCGATAGTGATTTGTCGCCATCACCCCGTCCTTCTAATATTTTACTGCGAATCTTACGTGTACTTGTTTGACCTGCACGGTTTTTAAGTGTCATATTCATATTAGCGCTGGAATCACCAAAACCAACATCACGTGCATCGGCTTCTTTAGCGATACGAAGACCTTTTTCTTCGGCTGTTTCAGCCATCGCATTAAGTGCAAAGATACTGATAACAATCGGTAACGCAATTTTTAGTATATTTTTCATCATTTTCCTTTCCTTTATTT
>JAGLDQ010000051.1 GCA_023145535.1 Cocleimonas sp.
TCCCGTTGGCTCACGCTCTCCATTGGGAATATAGCGATCCGTAAATTCTTTGCCATTGTCCGTCAATAACTTCTTGATATAGAAAGGGGCTTTAGCAAGTTAGCCCCTATGGAGTTTACGGAATACGGGAGGATGGTGCATTACCGCCATATCCATATAAAGTAGCATTAAGGATTACCCATCGCCATTATTGTGCAAGTACATAGTTTCCCCGTATTCCGCAAAGCTCCATACGGGCTACCTTGCTTCACCCGTAACTTACCCTATCAAGCCAGCCCAACTTACCGTCTTATTTTCTTGTTCCCCAATAGCCATTTCATAGTTTTGGCGAATGGTTTGTTATTCTGGAGGACTTATTCTGGAAAAACTCAACGAACTGCGTTCATAATTTTTTCTTTCATTGCAATTTCATCCTCTCCCCAACCACCATCGCTTTGTGCAATATGACCAATTAACGCTTCGATCATGGGTGGGTATTCTGAATAGGCTTTTATTTTACCAATTTCTGATAGCATTCTAGCTTCTGCCATCATCCATTTTGTAGGTGATTCCAAGGCATTAGCAAATGTTTCAAGGTGATACTCATATAATTCAAGAGCATCTTGCGTCATTTCCAGTTCAGTAATCTCATCAATTTCTTTGATTAAATCAATCGATGCAACGACTTCTTCAGTTTCTGCTTTTTTATCCGCCATTGTCATTAAGGCTAAACTACCGACAATGGCATTGATAAATTTTTTCTCTTTGGAAAAACTTTCAGGCATGTATTGCTTTAATTTACGATTTGCTGTGTTGATTAATTCGCTTACTTTTGCCTTTACTTGATCAAAATCTAACATAAAAAAAACCTATTTTAAAGATGACGGGAGGCACTTTGTAATGAGGATTGCAGATCAGCATCTTGCGTTGCTTCACCAATAGCTCCAAATTTCCACTCACCATTACGGCGATAGAGTTTACCTAAAATCATGGAGGTAGAACCACTATACTGTGCATCACTGGCAATATTATAGCTTGCCACAACCAAGTTTACTTGCGTTGGCGAGCCTTCATAGAGTCGAATTGCCGCAAAGGGGATGGTAGAAAAATCTTGCCCTTCAAAGGAATTCAATACAAAGGCAATATGTTCAATATCATCCTCAATCTGACTCAGATCAATACTAATCACTTCATTATCTAAGCCATCATCGCCATCCACATCACCCGCACGATCATCACCTGAGTGTGTGATGCCTAGAGTACTTAAACGACCATAATAAATAGCCCCTTTAAACTCTTTTGCAGCATCGAATAAGCCGACGGATAAATCCAAATCGACGGCTTCTTTCTTCTCACCACCAAAAAAACCTTTAGTGGTAATCGCGCCCCAGTTAGCCCCAACACAAAAAGAAGTGAGTTGCTGACCATTGTCTTTAACAAGGGAAATTTTCTGTCCTTTGACTAAATTAATTGCCATTAGTCTTTACCCCATGTATTGATCAACAAAACCTTGTAAACCTGAGTTAAACCCAGACCCTACGGCTTGAAAGCGCCATGAACCATCACGGCGGTATAATTTACCAAATTCAATCGCTGTTTCACTCGAATAATCTTCATCCAAGTCATATTTAGTAATTTCTTTGCCCGTCACATCATCAACAATGCGAATAAAAGCATTAGAGACTTGCCCAAAGTTCTGATTACGCCCTTCTGCATCATGGATCGTTACCACAAAAATAATTTCTTGAATATCGGCGGCAACGCCTGACAAGGTGACATTTACTTTTTCATCATCACCATCACCATCACCTGTTAAACTATCACCTTGATGCTTAACACTGCCATCAACGGATGTTAAATTATTGTAAAAAACAAAATTATTATCACCCGATGTTTTTCCATTGGTTCCTACTAAAAAAACAGAAGCATCTAAATCAAAAGCATTGCCTGTATCGCTTTGATTAGCATCCCAACCAAGACCTACTGTCATCTTATTCAAGCTAGGTGCTTCTTTACTTAAATTAACTCGTCCACCTTTTTTTAAACTAATACTCATTCCTAATACTCTCTTTATTATGGTTATATTTTAAGCACTATCAATACAACAATGCTGTTTATTTATTCATCAATAACTTTTATTCTATTTATAGAATATATTAATAAGCTATTAATAACTATAGTATAAATAAGTTTATCTCTTTTTCATAATGTTCATAGTGACTCCCACGAGTTTTTTTCAATATAACTGTTGAAAAGAACTATTTTGTAGCAATTAGGTGTTTGACTGTGGACTTTGCTGAAATAAGGTCTAAAGTATTGGGAGGCACATCTTCAACGAGCTGTGTTTTTGATTTAATCTATTTAAAATATCGCCCCGCTAAGTTGTTAGCGCAACAAAGCAAGGTAGCCCGTATGGAGTTTACGGAATACGGGAGGATGATGCATTACCGCAATATCCATATAAAGTGGCATTAAGGATTATCCCATCGCCATTATTGTGCAAGTACATAGTTTCCCTGTATTCCGCACAGCTCCATACGAGCTACCTTGCTGATATTGTTGCACTTAGGCATGATAAGTTATTGAATTTTATTCCTTATACTCTCTACAGCTTTGTTGGTGTTACGCCAATCCCTTGTAATAATGTTTCTTTAATATATAAAAACATATCTTGTTGTTGCTGCTGTTCTAGTGGTAAATGACCTTCTAGAAGCAAACTGCAAAAGCCATGTAAGCTTGACCAGATAAAGATTGCCTGCAATTCTATATCATCATTTTTCAATACATCGGCTTGTTGGCACTGTCTTAAAATATCCAATAACTGATTGAATGATGCATCACTCGCCGCTTTCAATTCTGCACTCCGGTTTTCTGTCAATAGGGGTTCATTAAACATGAGTTTGTAATAGGATGGGTGTTGTAAGGCAAACTGAATATAGGCATACCCCATGTGTTGAAATTGTTCTAAAACATCGCCATTCCCCCGTTTATATCCTCTTTGTAAGTGCGCTCTAAATCGCTCAAAACCAATGATAGCAACATGGCTTAATAACTGTGTTTTATTGGAAAAATGTCGATAGGGCGCAGTACGTGATACACCTAACCGCTTGCTTAATGAACGTAAGGTGACACTTGCCACATTTCTCTCTGCAATGATTTTGATGGTTTCTTCAAGCAGTTTATTTTGTAGGTTGCCATGATGATAATTGTCTTTTATTACACTTTTTTTGCTCATTATTTGGGCGTTATCTCCGATGGGTTTAGGTTGACGCTGTTAATATAAAAATTTATGCTATGTGGACAGTGTAAACATAGCTATTAATATAAACGAAAGGATAACAAATATGAAGTCAGGCATTATTATCTCCACATTATTGAGTAGTGTTTTAGCCATATCCAGTTTGCAAGCGGCTAATCTAACGGTAATTATTGATAATGTTGATATTAAGCGGGGTGGTAATATGCGTGTTGGTCTGTTTTCACCTCAAGAGAAGTTTCTATCAAATAAGCCTTTTCAAGGACAAGAAAAAGTGGTTAAGACTAAAAAACTTACTTTTATTTTTAAAAATATTCCTGCAGGTCAGTATGCGATCACTAGTTTTCAGGATATTAATGGTAATAAAAAAATAGATACGAATTTTTTTGGTATGCCCGTTGAGCCTTATAGTGTCAGTGGTAAGCCTCGCTGGGGAAAGCCTGAATTTAAACCAGCTAGTTTTCTAATAGGCTCAGAGAATAAAACCATCACACTGCAATATGATTAAGATATGAATACCTATTTACTTTTAAAAAGTCTACATATTCTAGGTATTATTCTATTTTTAGGTAATATAATTATCACGGGTTGGTGGAAATATAGGGCTGACTGTACTAAAAATCCGCAGATAGTTGCTTTTGCACAGCGACAGGTGACATTAACTGACTTTATTTTTACTGCGGGGGGCGCAGCACTGGTCGGTGTAACGGGAATAGGTAATGCAGAATTACATAATATGGATTACCACAGTATTTACTGGTTAGTTTGGGGGTATGGGCTGTTTGTTGCTTCTGGCATTATCTGGGTAGTCATTTTATTACCAGTACAAATCAAACAAGCACGCATGGCTCATGCGTTTTCCATCTCTAATAATATTCCTGAATCCTATTGGCGATTGAGCAAGATATGGTTCATATTTGGAATAATAGCAACCATTTTGCCATTGCTTAATTTATATTTCATGGTGATCAAGCCAACATAAGCGTTGTTACTCTTCGTTTAAGCTTTACCCTTAAAAAACTCCAAGTAAGCCATGTTATCCATGTTGTGTAGTTTTTGCTTAGGGTTGATTTGTATCAGTATTCACTGTCAGAATTGAGCTTCAACAGGAGAAAAAGGACAAGTAAGATGAGTAGCTTTGTTACTTAGTGCTTCCATTATGGGTTATACTTTAAGCTCTTTTCCTTTTAATATGTGTAACTTATGGCTAATTCAGACGAAAATAAACAACTCCCCGCATCGAGTGATAATAAAAGCTTTACTCAGGAATTAAGTGAGTATTTGCTTGTGAATCCACTTGATAATCTTCCTAGTCTATTTCTACTGGGTGTTGCTGTCTTTGGTGTGGTTACCTTGGTTAGTTTGTTTATTATGGATATGCTGGTTTTTCCTTTCGTCTTAGTGGCGATTATGACTTGCCTCTTTGCTGCTTGGCATATTCGTTTATTAGGGTCAATGAAAGTACAGGTTGAGCATTTAACGGAGGAAAATAATAAACTGAGTGGTGAGAATGAAAAGTTCGCGACAAGTAATGCATCATTTACCCAGAAAATTGAGCAATTTGAAGCTGAAAATCAACGCTTGAGCGGAAATCTAAATGAGATGGAAGCAACGGCTGATGCGCTGAAAAAGAATAATGACCTTCTACATCAAGAACTAACCGCACTGCAAAATCTAAGAAATAATTTACAAGCGTATGCAGATGAAACTAAATTAGACTTTAGCCAGTTACTAGAGGAAGTTAATCAAAATTTCAATCGTCTGGAAGTCATTACGGCTGCTAATGAGCGCGTATTGTTACAACGCATTGCACAAGATTTAGAATTTTTGGATCAAGAAGCGGGAATGCAGCGTGATGAATATGAGCGTTTTGTGCATCGTATTCCTGAGCATTTGCAGAAAAAATTTGTAGTCTTAGATGGCACTTCATTTGAGCAAGTTGCTGGCGATAATAAGCGTGTAGACCATCAAGAGATACAAACACTGGTGCATAAGATGATAGAAACAGTGTAATTATACAAAGATTTAGAGCATTTGGAGATAAAGGAAGGGTGATTGATAATCATATTGTGTCGACTGAATAATCGACTAACAACAATTTTTTAGCTTGTTTGATAAAAGCTTATTCTATTAAAAGAACGTTTGTTTCAGCGGTTTGCTTGTTGATTTCAAAACGTATTACACAATATTCTGTATGTGAGGGCATGGGGGAGGGATCATCTGAGCAGTTACAGCCTGCGATGATGCCTTCATAGAATATGCCTGTTTTCACCTGAATGAGCGCGTCTGTTTCTGCAATATTCAAAACCAATACCGACAAATCACTAGCATCAACAAAATTAGCGCGGGAAAGTCCTTCCTGTAAGGGAAGGTTTGTTTCATCTAGTGCGCTAATTTCATTACGAAGCATCGGCTTAAACTGATCTGTTCCCCATGCTTTTAATGATGCTTCTAGTTTTATCATTAATCCTTAGTGCCGCGTGATGCTCTTTTTCTTTCATTTTCAGTCAATCGCTTTTTACGTAAACGAATACTGCTTGGGGTGACTTCTACGAGCTCATCATCATCAATAAATTCTAATGCCTGTTCAAGCGTCATTTTAATGGGCTTGGTTAGGATTAAGTTTTCATCTGTGCCTGCGGCGCGAATATTGGTAAGTTGCTTGGCTTTAGTTGGGTTAACGACTAAATCATTGTCCCGACTATGAATGCCTAATAACATCCCTTCATAGACAGGATCAGCATGTCCTAAGAATAATTTACCACGCTCTTGTAGATTAAATAATGCATAGGCTAATGCTTTGCCGTTTGCATTAGAAACTAAGACACCATTATTACGTTGTCCGATTTCTTCATTTTTGTAAGGGCCATAGTGATCAAAGGTATGGTAGAGCAAACCTGTTCCAGATGTCATGGTCATAAAATCAGTATGGAAGCCAATTAAACCACGCGACGGAATCATATAGTCTAAACGTACACGTCCTTTACCATCAGGCGACATATTTTCTAGTTGACCACGACGCTCCCCCATTTCTTCCATGATTTTACCTTGATGTTGCTCTTCCACATCAATGGTTACGGTTTCATACGGTTCTTCGCGGTTCTCACCTTCGCCTCGTACTACAACTTCAGGGCGAGAAACGGCAAGCTCAAAGCCTTCACGACGCATATTTTCGATCAAGATACCTAAATGCAATTCACCACGACCTGAAACACGGAATTTATCAGGATCACCCATTTGGTCTACGCGTAGCGCCACATTATGGAGGAGCTCTTCATCTAGGCGCTCTTGAATATTTCGTGAGGTGACAAACTTTCCTTCCTGACCACAGAAGGGAGAGTTATTTACCTGAAAGGTCATGGTAACGGTTGGCTCATCAACACTCAGTGGTGGCAATGCTTCGATATTATCAGGATCGCAGAGAGTGTCTGATATATGCAACTCATCCATTCCTGTAAAGGCAATAATATCGCCCGCCTGCGCTTCTTCTACATCAATACGTTCTAAACCGTGGAAGCCCATTGGTTGTAAAACACGTCCATTACGTACTTTACCTTCACGATCAATGACTTTTACAACGGTATTTCTTTTAATCTTACCTTGTTTAATACGTCCGATACCAATGAGGCCCGTGTAAGAGTTATAATCCAATGAACTGATTTGTAATTGGAAAGGGGCATCAGGGTCAACATCTGGATGATCTACATTATCAATAATTGACTGAAATAAAGGGTTCATATCGCCCTCATTAACTGTTGATTCCAACCCTGCATAACCATTAATAGCCGAGGCATAAATGACAGGGAAGTCTAATTGTTCATCGGTTGCGCCAAGCTCATCAAATAGCTCAAAGGTTAAATCCAATGCACGGTCAGGGTTTGCGCCTTCACGGTCTATTTTATTGATAACAACAATGGGTCTAAAACCCATTGCAAAGGCTTT
>JAGLDQ010000052.1 GCA_023145535.1 Cocleimonas sp.
TATGATACCTATGGATTCCCCGTTGATTTAACCGCTGATATTGCGCGTGAACGTCGTCTAAAAATAGATCAAGAGGGTTTTGAATCTGCAATGGAAGCCCAACGCCAACGTGCGCGCGCCGCAGGTAAATTTGATATTAACTATAATACTAAGCTAGATGTTGAAGGCGACACTCTCTTTAGTGGTTATGATCAAACGTCTGATAAAAATGTAGTCGAGAAAATCTTTGTTGATGGTAAGGCGGTTGACTCCATCAAGGAAGGCGATCAGGCGCAGCTAGTTCTTTATTCAACCCCTTTTTATGCTGAATCAGGCGGACAAATAGGTGATACAGGCGAAATTACTGCTGATAATGTGATTTTTGAGGTACAAGATACCCAGAAGCAAGGCGATGTTTTCATTCATCATGGTGTCATGCACAAAGGTAGCTTGAGCACCAATGATAATGTAAAAACCAAGGTCGATCGCAAACGTCGCCAAGCCATTATCCTTAATCACTCCGCAACTCATTTATTGCAAACTGCTTTACAGAAGGTGTTAGGACCGCATGTAAAACAAAAAGGCTCGCTCGTTACTGAGAAGCAGCTGCGCTTTGATCTTTCTCATTCTGATCCGATTAGTGCTGATGAAATTGCACAGGCTGAAATACTAGTAAATCAGCAAATTCGTTTTAATACCGCCGCTCAATCTGATGTTACTTCAATGGATGAAGCGGTTGAACGTGGCGCAATGGCTTTGTTTGGCGAAAAATACGGTAATGAAGTACGCGTAGTCACCATTGGCTATTCCACTGAACTATGTGGCGGTGTACATGTACAACGCTCAGGTGATATTGGCTTATTTAAGATTATTAGCGAAGGCGGTGTCGCAGCAGGCGTTCGTCGTATTGAAGCGGTGACAGGTGCTTCTGCATTAGCTTGGGTTGAAAATCAAGGTCAACAATTACATCAAATTGCACAACAAGTTAAATCATCCGTCAATGAAGCAGGTGCTAAAGTTAATTTAATTCTTGAGAAAAATCGGAATTTAGAAAAAGAATTAACGCAGCTAAAATCAAAACTAGCCACACAAGTAGGGGCTGATTTAGCCTCTCAAGCAGTTGAAATTGAGGGTATTAAAGTCTTAGCGGTGAATCTGGAAGGTGTTGATCCTAAATCACTACGCGACACTGCTGATAAACTGAAAGATAAATTAGGTCAAGCTGCAGTCGTTTTATCAACCGTTAATAATGGCAAAATCAGCTTAGTTGCAGGGGTTAGTAAAGCAGAAACCAGCAAAATTAAAGCAGGTGATTTATTAAACCATGTAGCAAAACAAGTTGATGGCAAAGGCGGCGGACGACCTGATATGGCACAAGGCGGGGGAAGTAACCCTGAAGCCTTAGATGATGCATTGGATTCTGTCATGGAATGGATGCGCAAAAAGCTGAATATCTTGGCGTAATCAATAGAAAAGTAATTAAACCACAAAAAACACTATCAACTCGCCCCTAAATTTATTTGGGAGCGAGGAATATTAGTGCTTTCTGTGGTGAAAAAAGGTTTTTACGGAGAAATGAACAATGAGTTTAATCGTTCAAAAATACGGTGGTACGTCTGTCGGTAGCCCCGAACGGATACAGGAAGTGGCTAAACGTGTAAAACGTTGGCGTGATAAAGATAATCAGGTGGTCGTGGTAGTATCTGCCATGTCAGGAGAAACCAACCGCCTTCTTGATCTTATCAATGCCACCAATCCAACAGGTACAGCACGCGAAAAAGACGTGATTTTATCCACGGGAGAGCAAGTTACTATTGGTTTGCTCAGCCTAGCCTTAGAAAAACTTGATTGCCCAGCGAAATCCTACACAGGTGCTCAAGCTAATATCCGCACCGATAGCGCGCACAGCAAAGCCCGTATCAGTGGTATTGATGAATGCAAAATGTGTGATGATTTGGATGCTGGCTATGTTTTAGTAGTAGCAGGTTTCCAAGGCATGGATGAAAATGGCAATATTACCACCCTAGGACGTGGTGGCTCAGATACCACAGCGGTTGCTTTAGCCGTCTCACTAAAAGCCGATGAATGCCAAATTTATACCGATGTTGATGGCGTTTACACCACCGATCCACGCGTTGTTTCTAATGCGAGCCATATTCCCAAAATGGGCTTGGAAGAAATGCTAGAAATGGCAAGCCAAGGTTCTAAAGTACTGCAAATTCGTGCGGTAGAATTCGCCTATAAATACAATATGCCAATCCGTGTATTGTCCAGCTTTGATGAAGGAGACGACGGTAAAAGCACGCTCGTCACCCGTGAGGAAGATATAATGGAAGAAGTATTAGTTCGTGGCGTAGCCTTTAACCGTGACGAAGCACAGCTAACCGTAGCGGGCATTCCTGATCAACCTGGGGTTGCCTATAAAATCTTGGGCGCAGTCGCTGAAGGCAACATCGAAGTCGATATGATTGTACAAAATGTCAGTAGAAAAGGCTTGACCGACTTTACCTTCACCGTCCATCGTAATGATTATGATCAAACGAAAAAAATACTTTGTGACATTGGGAAAACACTCAACGCAACAGCCTGTTGTGGTGATAAAAAGATAGCAAAAATTTCTATCGTCGGTGGTGGTATGCGCTCTCACGCAGGCGTTGCCAGTAAAATGTTTGAGGCATTAGCTAAAGAAAATATCAATATTCGTATGATCTCAACCTCTGAAATTAAAGTTTCAGTCGTCGTTGATGAGAAGTATTTGGAACTCGCTGTGCGTACTTTACATGAAGCATTTGGATTAGATGCCGTTTGATTTTATAGCTAACCCAGCTTGCAT
>JAGLDQ010000053.1 GCA_023145535.1 Cocleimonas sp.
ATGGTTGGGGAGGATGCATGACCGTGATGTGTCCCTATGAGATGGTATTAATGATTATCCATAGTCATCATTGTGCAAGAGCATAGCTTTCCCGTATTCCGCGAGGCTTCATACGGGCTACGTTATTTATTGCAACAAATGCGGGGATTATTTTTGCATATTGCCGATCTATCGCGGTTGCAGTAATTTGCACTGAAGCATAAAAAAGCCGAGCAAATGGCTCGGCTTTTTTAGCGTTAGTGAGCCAGTTTATTAATTAAAACTCGCCTGTCGCGCCACGTTCCATAATAGTTAACATCACTTTTTTCACGTTGACGGCTTCTTTCAATAGTTTATCAGGCAGTGTTCTACCGCCTGAGATCATCATATCCATATCAAGTGCGTATAACCAAAATTTGCCTTGTTTATCTTCAATCATCGAAATACGACAAGGTAAATAGGCGGAAAAGGCATCACTATGATCAACCATCGTCATGGCGGTAATCGGATTACAATATTGGAAAATCTTTAAAAAGCGTTGCTTCTCGCCGGTCATTTTCTCAACTTGTACAGAAAGGGGTAATTTACCCACGGCCATAATGCCTAACTCAACCGCAGCAGAGTCCATTGCTTCTTCTGCATCTTCAGGGCTAACACCCTCGGCTAACGCCTTTTTCCAGACGGTTGCATCGGCTGAATTGCCTGTCTCTTTAAGCTTTGTCCACATATCGGAATAAACTTTTTTAGCACCTGGATCAAGCTCATTAAATGCATCCATCTCCCCCTTAAATTTACTGTAGGCAAAACCACCCCCAATTAATGCGATGATTCCTATAATTGCCAATAAATTCCATAAAATTTTCATAGTTGCTCCTAGCCCTGTTATTACTTATAAGCGGTTTACATATTGCAACGACCACATTTAGTCTATGGTCGCTCATCTTCGTCTTTAATGTTTACTTATCGGTATCAATTGCTTTCATCAAGCTAAAGCTTTTTACAAAGGGGCCTGCCATTTTAGGGTTTTTAACCATAGCACCATAGTCACCCACTTTAAATTTAAGTGCGCCAGATGCATATGCCTTACCCATGCCGATCATGTCGCTCCCCATGAAACCAATGCCTTTATTGATCCATTTCATCCAATCTTTCCGAGTAGCACGCATATCCCAATCAGGTGTTTCCCCATTGTAATCGCCCGCGCTAACACACTCGCCATTTTTGACAACAAAGACACCACAAGGTTTATCATCGTCTTTAAAACCACAGGTAATAATAGAATTAAAGCCAATTTCGGCTAATTTATCTTTTACATCAGGATCACCATTCCATCCATCTTTAAGTGCATTCATCCATTCTGCTGAAAATAGTTCAGACATTTTTTACTCTCCTTTGCGTTTAAGAAATCAATACCTTCGCCAAAATGAATGAGACAAGGTATTCACTTTTTAAGACTTATAATCTATTGATTAATATAAGCGAAAAATTTTCTTTTTAAGCTTAAATCCAAATTGGTGAAGGTATTAGAAATACGAATCAATATATTATGGGATAAAACACTATATTGCTAGGAGGATAAGCGGTATTTAACAATATAAGTCTTTACTTATATTGTGATTTATGTCAATAGCATACTTCTTTAGCAAACATAGGAGGAAGAATAACAAAGTACTGGGTTGCTTGTGCCTGCTGGCTACATCATGGGATAACTTCTAACCAAAGCACAGGTTGCTCGTTTATTTTTTTGCTTAATTAAAACTAACTCGGCATTTTGTTGTGTTAGTTCATGGGCATGAATTAAGGCAGCGGCTTCTGCAACGCCATAGCAGCCTACTTCACGATAGACAATGTCAGACTTATAACTCAGTTGTTCAGCGACTGTATTTAAATTTTTTGCTGAATAGCAGACAAAGGGAAGATCTAAGCGTTTTGATAATGACACTAAAGCAGGTTCATGTTGTTTTAAATCAATGCTTGCGATTGCTACTACACGTTTTAATTGTTCTGCTGAAATATGTTGGTCAATCAAGGATTGTAAGTAGGTTTCAGGGCAACCTTTATCGCAGCCTATACCTAAGACATAAACAGGTTGTTGCCAAGCGCTCGCTGTGGTGATAACTAACTGTGCTTTAATAAGTGCTGATATTTCTCGCGCCCACTCATTTGCGCCTCCTTCATGTCCTGATAATAGAGGAATAACAAATTGTCCTTGTTCATCCATGACTAAAACAGGTGGGTCACTTGCTTTATGTTTAATGACAGGCGCTAAACAACGCACGGCAATGCCTGTGGCGGTAATAAATAGTAAGGGATGTTTAGCGATAAAATACTGTTGAATCGTGGCGGCAAAAGGCTTGGGTTTATGCACATGGCGTGCATTTTTTAAGGGATAAAGTTGTTGTTGCGCTAGACGATAGCCATGGTTAGTCAAAGAGATAATAATGGCTTCAGGGGTCGCCATCTTTATTTAGATTTGATCTTAATATCAGGAAAGTTAAAACCACAGTTCTCTTTCACTGACTCCCATTGTGCTCGATTACGAGGGAATTTACGGCAATTAGGAGGGCGAACACTGTAAATGGAGCAGCGTGAGGTGCCATCATCCCTATCTTTTAAAAAAGCACAACGAAAGGGTAATTTGCAGCAATCACCACAGCCATTGCAGTCACCCGCTCTATTTTTATCAACGGGTAGTAAGACGGTTAGTGTTCGTTTAAGTTTTGGAATCATAGGTTGATATAGAACAGTAAAAATAGGTGGTGCATTTGAGGTTTTTTCTTCAGCAATAATGAAATCATCTGGTCGCTAAAGGAATTATAATTAGCAACTATTCTATAGAAGCAACACTAAATAGACACTTTTTCTTATGAGGAGTGGGGTTATACAATAACTATGAGAAAAATACCATAAAAAAGCTTTTTGGCGGAGATAATTTTTTTATGCTTGTGGTGATCTCATCTATTGTACTATTATTTTATAAGTTGTTATAAAAACTAGAGTTATTTTCTTTCAGTCGATCAGGGGAAATCATAATGCATGATAATTTGTATAAATCTTATTCTTTTATTATGAAAAATTTAGGCTTTGATGCGAGTATTGCAGATTTTATAAAAAAGCTTCCTCTGGCTGATGGATGTTATAAAAATATATTGGATGCAGGCTGTGGAACGGGTTCGATAGGATTGACTTTAGCTAAACGTTATCCGCAATCATCGATTATGTTTACTGATATAAATAAAAATCTCCTTAGCTCCGTCATACACAATGCTGAGAAAAAAGGCATTTCGCCTAAAAGGTTATCCTTGGCTCAGGCAGATATAAGCGTACCTAAAAAACTAAGGTTGCAAAATAAGAAAGAGCGTCGATTATCAGATTCTGAATTTGACATTGTGGCAACAGGCGCAGTGATTGGTTACTCACAAAACCCGAAAAGTACGATTGAAGCGCTATTGAGCCTAGTAAAACCCCAAGGTTACTTTATTAATATTGAAATGAATCAAGGATTCTTTGGTAAAGCCGTTTCAAAAAAGTACCAATACCCTGTGATGGGGCTGACTGAAATGGAAGCGATCATTAAATCAAATGGATTTGAACTGATGCTGATTGATGTTGATACCTTTCCCGCGAAATTGACGAGAACGTGCTATGTGGCAAGGAAACGTTAATCGTTTTTATATCGATTTCTGTTTCTGCCGTTTAATCATCCAGCTAAAGCCCTTTTCCAATAAAAAATAACCCATAATCCCCAGGGGGATTGTGATAATTAACCACCCCCAAACGGCATAGAGATTGGCTTCCCATAGGTCACTAAGTGCGCTAATAATACTGGTATCAAACGCAAGCAGAATTTGATCTAAGGAGAGTGGAAAGGGGGTTGCATTCCAAAACCACTCGCCCACGCGTAAAAAAGGAATAATAAAAATGATTTGTGCAGGCCAAAAAATATAGCTTAGTGTCATCATCAAGATTAAATTAAGTTTAAAACGTAAGGCAATAAAAGTAATCACCCATGTTGTGACCCCCAGCACAGGGAATATACCCAGTAGTACGCCTATTGTTACGCTTAATGCCAGCGCTTTTGATGATGTGCCTTGCTGAATGATTGTTTTTAAGGTGTTAATGTACTGTTTCATCGTTTATTTTGGTTATTATAAGGTTAAGTTTGACAGGTAGGGCAATAAAAACTGGAGCGTTGTCCTTGGGTCATTTTTTGAATGACGGAGTGGCAAACCGTACAGGTTTCTCCAGCGCGACCATAGACGGTCAATTGCTGTTGAAAATATCCTGGCTTGCCCTCGGCTTGAACAAAGTCGCGTAAGGTTGTGCCGCCTTGTTCAATCGCGCGTGCTAATATAATTTTGATGGCTTCAACTAGTTTTTTATAGCGTAGTAAAGACATTCTTCCTGCCGCTGTACTGGGTGAGATTCCCGCCATAAAGAGTGATTCACTCGCATAAATATTACCAACGCCCACCACAATTTGTGCATTCATAATAAATTGCTTAATTGATACTCTTCGTTTACGTGATGTTTTATACAATAACG
>JAGLDQ010000054.1 GCA_023145535.1 Cocleimonas sp.
GTCGTCCATAACACCGCGCCAAAGCGTCGTGGATCATGCAGACGTAATGCTTTTTCCGTTGCTAAAATAATATCAACATGATCATGTTTTTCCGCTTTCAAAGAGGCATCAATCACTCGCAAGCTACCTGACATCCCCAAGTGCAAAATAGCGCAACCTTTGGCGGATTGTAGTAAGAGATATTTTGCACGACGCGTGACCTTACTTATTTTCTGTCCCTCTAACTGGTGTAATGAATCGGGGACAGGCCAACGTAATTGGGGTTGGCGAATCAGAATGGATTTAACGATTTGTCTTTCGACATAAGGGGCAATACCACGACGAGTGGTTTCAACTTCGGGGAGTTCTGGCATAAGAAGGATACTATTGGTTTATAAAGGGATAGCATGAAAATTAGTAAAGCATTCGTTAAGTTCAAGGAGTAATTTGAGATCTACATTCTCATCCGCTCTTTAGCTAAACTTAGCGGGTGCTGTACTAGCATTTTCACTCTTCGCTGATATAAGCCGCTTCAACCTCTATCAACAGATCGGTTCCGCAAACATCACCACGTAAAAACAATACTGGCGGTAATTGACGACCATAGCGACGAATTAACAACTCTTCTGCTATTGAGAGCATAAACAAATCACATAAATAGACTTTTAAATAAGAAAGATTCGTTAGGCTATTGATCGGTGAATTTTGCTTCTCCGTCGCGTGCTTTATGATGGCTTCAATATTATTTAATGCCTCGTCTAACTGCAATTGCACCTGCCCTCTATGCCGTTTTTCATAGCCAACAATACTGGAGGTTGATGAAATATACAGATGTGAGGTGTCTTTCCATTCTTTAATCAAAGCGCGAGAGAAAGTAGGGCGCACAGGGCCATATAAACGTGGATATAAAAAATCAGCCGCTTGGCGAGGATTTTTAAGTTCCGTACCCGGTTTTCTTGCCGCGATAAAATAGATCTGCAAGCCGCCACACGTTGTGCCTATTGCGGTTGATGCGGGTGGCACATAACCCCAAGTTCCTGCATTATTGAGGGTTTGTTGTCGCCCAAAACAAAAATCTTGATAGTGTAATAATCCCTGCTCATCTTTATTAATGGATGATAAGTAATTCCAAATACGTAATAGATGAGGATAAGTGTGCTTTTTAATGGTTTTTAAAATCAGTTCATAAGCATATTGGGTTGCTGAAGCGGTATTCTCGTATTGTGCTTCATCAAATAATAAATGCCCAAATAAAATATCATCATTCCATGCTAACTGGATGCCCTCAATAGAGGCGGTCTTCACCGGTGTATCGCTATACCAAACTTCCGCTATATTGGATAATGCCAAGTTAGGTAACCCAACTGAAAACAGTGGTTTATCGGTATCCTCCATGCTGGCTATCGATGCAAAACGAATAGCTGCCAGCACATTCTCATCAGTAGCCAATGCTGACAAATTTTCTACGGGAAGAAATTGAATGGAAAAAGGAAATGGCATTAATTATCTACTAGTTCGTTATAAAGTTGGAGTATCCCACTTAGGATGAGTTTATTGGGGAGGGTTGAGCATAAAGCGTTCAACTCCACCGATAAGCAAACCATAAACAGTCTCTGAAACAATATAAACGGTATTACCTTTACGTAAATATCTCTTATGGCTGATAGGGTTTAGCTTACCTAGCTGAATTTTGACTCCATTAAAAGTAATACTGACCTGTTTTTTATCTAAACCAAAGGTCGCTAAATCCTTCCCTGCAAGGGGATAAAAAGAGTCGATACGTTCAGATAGTAGTGTCATTACATGCTGAATTTTTCGGTCATCCGCTTCAGCCTTTATTGGTTTGGTAATCAACCATTTGTCCGCTTCTTTTTTTAACTCAATAAGAGTGGTGTTAGATGATGATTCCGTCTTGTGGTAACTAATTAAAATAGAATGAATTTCATCGCCCATTGACTGATCATACAGTGAATTTATTTTAATGATTTGATTTGATTGATGTGTGATGAACCAAACGAGTCCTAAAATGGTGAGAAGTAGTAACCCATTAAGAGTTAAACGTTTTTTTGTTGAATTTTGTATCATGTGTTTGTTTTTCAGTTTCGTTTTTTTAGCTTTCAAGTGAAGTCCCACAGGGTTTGGCTCTATAATAAGCCCGCAACTTAGTTTTTTGCTGGCATTGCCCCGCTAGAAGCTAGTGGATTTGAAAGTTCATCCGAAGGGTATAGGAATCAAAGTATGAAAATAAATTACATGCAAAAATTAGCGTTCTCTCTGGTTTTATTTTTTAGTATGAGTTGTGGTTCACCGAGTGTAAAAAATAGTGATAAGTTATTGAGCTTAGCGGCTCATTTCTCCATAAATCATAGGAGTGTTTCATATGTTGTCAATATTACAGGAGATAAATTAGTATATATCGAAAAGAAGCATCGGGGGAATTCTAAGTCTAATATTTATAAGCTACAAATAAGTGATGATAATTTAAGAGAATTGGAGAAAAAATTCTTATCGGCAGGCGCTAATAGGTGGAAGAAAGTATATGCTAATCCACCTAGGTCAGCTGGTGGTACAAACTGGGTGATTCAATACAAGTCGGATAGGTTAAATATTAATAGCAAAGGAAAAAATAACTACCCGAAAAGTTTTAATGAAATAACATCTTATATTTCGACTGATTTATTGAATGGCAAGCCTTTTAGATAGTGGTATTCATTAAAAAAGGCCACCAGATGGCAGCCTTTTAAAGACGAATTGCACTTAATCTAAGTATTAACGATTACGCACAAAACGACGAATCTCAGCAACATGACGACGACTTACTTCTAATTCATCTTCAATTTGGTCGATTGTTACACGAACACGTCCGATAGGGGTTTTTGCCAAGCCAGTAATACGGCTTTTTGCAACCAATGCATTGCGGTGAATACGAATAAAGCGTTGTGAAAGATCAGATTCTAATGATTTTAATGATTCTTCAATAATGACTTCGCCTTTTTTGTGACGTACTGTGACGTATTTCTGATCTGCTTGGAAGTAATACACGTCTTCGATTGGAATTAACTCCAAGTTTCCGCGCATACGCGCACAGATGTGTTTGCGTGCAGGTCCTGTGTCTTCGTTATCGTCCAAAATTTCTGTACGTTGAACACGGTTTAATGATTTTGCTTGCTCAAGACTTTTTAATAATTGTTCTTGTCTTATAGGTTTCATGAGATATCCCGTTGCTTTAGTTGAAAATGCTTCTAGTGCATACTCTCCATACGCTGTGGTGAATATGACGGCTGGTGGATTTGGCATACTAGAGAGGTGTTTTGCAACCTCAAGCCCATCCATGACTGGCATGGAAATGTCTAGTAATATCAAATCCGGTTGATGACGTTCGACCATCATCAGTGCTTCGGCGCCGTTTTCTGCTTCAGCACAAATTTTATAATCTGAATTTTCGTCTAATAAACTGTGAATGCGTTGCCTAGCGAGTTCTTCGTCATCGACGACAAGTACGTTCATTGGCATGTTTTTTACTCCTTCGGAATAGTAAAGGCGACACGGTATTGATGCGCAGATTTTGTTATTTTTAGATTCGCGCGTGTGCCATAGGCTAGTTTTAATCTCTTTTTTAAGTTTTCTTGGGCAATATGATTGCCTTTTTGGTGAGAATTGGTGCCATCCGGTGGAACGGGGTTGGTGACCACTACATCAAGGTGTTTTCCTGCGTCGTATAAACTAATGCCTAGCGTGCCGCCTTCTTTGCGTGGTTGAACACCGTGGTAAATAGCATTTTCTACTAAGGGTTGTAACAATAACGGCGGAATCATCATATCAAAGGGCAGGGTGTTGCGATCCATATCCCAAACAATATTGAGTCTTTTTTTACCTAAGCGTAGACCTTCCATACGTAGGTAACGGAGTGTTACGTCTAATTCTTCTTTTAGCGTAATGCGTGTTCTGGTATCTAATGTGGTGCGGAAAATATCAGCTAAATCGAGCAAGGCTTCTTCAGCATTTTTTGGATCTTGGTAAATGAGCTGTGCAATCGTATTTAAACTATTGAATAGAAAATGTGGGCGCATACGTGACTGTAGCGCATCGTACTTCGCTCCAGAGTCTGCTTTGACACGCTCTGAGTGGTTATCTTGCACATATAAATAGCGTAAAATAAGCAAAGTGACGACAACACTAATAAATACATTCCGTGCAATAAAGGGGGTATCCCAATATTGGATAATGCCGACTGTTTGATAGCTATTTGCCATTTCGGTTAAAATAGAGGCCAGAATAGTAGAAAATGCAACAATCGAAGTGACGCTAATGGTTAAGTTAAGTACATTTTTCTTTTTGAGTAGGCGTGAAATGATGCACATGAAAAGAGAGGCTGATAAAA
>JAGLDQ010000055.1 GCA_023145535.1 Cocleimonas sp.
AAAAAAAGGACGCCAAAACGCTTTCTATCGCACCATGAAAACTCTGTTTTCCCTTTGGATAAAAGCCCTCATTTATTGATTCACATCTTACAACCTTTTGCTCTTTGAATGCTCTCTCCTTCAAACTCTAATAAATCTTGAAATATTATTTTAACCTCGGTTAATGATTATTTTTGATTATGGAATTAGCATATCAAACTTGATCTTTAAAGAGGTGAGATAATGAAACTAGATAAAAAAAGAATAGTGATAACAGGGGGGACATCAGGGATAGGTTATGAGATGGTAAAGTTATTGCACCCTCATAATGAAATTATTGTCATTGCTAGAAATGCGAAAAAACTGGATGATTTAACGAAAAAATTTCAGAACTTGATCGGCTTTCAAGCCGATTTATCAAAGCTCGGCGATATTGAAAAGGTAGGAAAAGCACTAGCCAAGCAGTTCACAACGATTGATGTCCTCATTAACAATGCGGCGATTCAAAACACCCCTCGCTTTATTGATGATGACTTTCAATATGATCGTATTTCGCCAGAAATAACCCTTAATTTTACCAGCATTTGTTGTTTATCATCGCTACTACTGCCTGCCTTAACCCATAAAAATAAGGCAGTCATTTTGAATATTAATTCAGGCTTGGGCTTATCGCCTAAAACATCATCGGCTGTTTATTCGGCAACAAAAGGGGCTTTAAATATTTTCACACAAGCACTGCGTTATCAACTTGAAACAACGAATATCAGTGTACAACAAGCCTTTTTAGAACTGGTTGACACAGCAATGACAATCGGTAGAGGTAAAAATAAAATGACGGCAAATGAGGCGGCAATCACGATTCTCAAAGGATTAGAGCAAGGAAAATTAGATCACGATATTGGCAAGGTGAAACTACTCCGCTTTTTGCTTCGTTTATCACCAAGTCTTGTTGCAAAAATTATGAAGAAAAACTGAGGTGTTTGTAATGAAATTTTTTTTAACAATGTTGTGGGGGATTTTTTTTATGGCTAGTACAAATAGTGCCGTAGCAGAAAAGTTGCAGGTAGCAGTGACAGGGATAGATGTAACCAAGGGAGGAAACATTGCCGTTTATATTTTTACTCATCCAAAGGGATTTCCTAAAGTCCATAAAGAGGCTCTTTTAAAGCAAGTTAAAAAAGCATCCGCTCCAAACTTACAGTTTCAATTTACTATTCCTAAGGAGAGCAATGCGCTGGCGATAAAACTACATCATGATATAAATGGCGATGGACTAGTCACAAAAAACTGGACAGGGATCATCCCAAAAGATGGTTTAGGCTTTTCAAATAAACAAAGATTAAGCTTTGCGGGTGTACCTTCATTTGCACATTCAAAAATTAGCAAATCTCAGTTTATGAAAACACAAAAAGTTGTCATTAGGTATTATTCAAGGTGATCCTACCATTATGAAATCATTACTTAAATTATTTTTAATCATCGCGGCCATTTTTGCCAGTACCTTTATTCTAGTAAAGTTCACAGGCTTATTATCTATTGAACAAATAGAAAGCTGGTTAATATACGCAAAACAACTCTCCCCTATTTATGTGGGAAGCCTAATCGCTCTGCTTTTATTTGCTGATTTATTTATCGCCGTCCCTACATTAACTATCGCGATACTTTCAGGTTTTTTTCTGGGACATACTTACGGTGCAATCGCCGCATTAATCGGCGTTCTATTAGCGGGAACTTGTGGTTATGGTATCAGCCGATATTACGGTAATTCAATTCTTAACTTCTTGATTAAAGATAAAAAAGAACGGGACGAAGCGGTTGATACATTTAATCAGCATGGCTTTGTCATGATCTTATTATCAAGAGCGATGCCCATTTTACCCGAGGCGACCGCTTGCCTAGCAGGAATGACAAAAATGCGATTTAATCATTTTTTAACGGCATGGCTATTGAGTTCAGTGCCTTATATTTTGATCGCAACCTTTGCAGGGTCAATTAGTTCTATTGATAACCCAAAACCTGCAATATTTGCAGCAATTGGTCTTTCAGGATTTTTATGGCTGGCGTGGTTTATTTATCATCGAGTAAAAAAATAGGGAGAATGATACAAAACGGTGATGTTTGAAATAGACAGGATATAAAGGATATAAGCTGCTTTTTATTCACGGGCTTGCCTTCTATTTATCCCTTTTAAATACCACAAACTCACCGCTTTGTATCCTTACTCAAACAAAGAGCCTTTGGTGGAACACTGATGATTTTTTAGAAGATTTTATTAAGGTTAACCGTATCAACAACAGTTCAAGGATAACAAAATTCACCCCTTTATTTTTTTGACTTTTTAAAAATTTAAGCTATTTTTAGGGGGGGGGGGACGTTTTTTTGTTTCGCAACATTGCTTCGTATTATTCATAATAATCGCCCCGCTAAACTGCTACCAACAGTAAAGCAGGACTTCATTCATCAATCAAACTGGATTGAAAAATGCAAAATCAAGTATATCGATTGCGCCCATGTCGCGCATCACATTTCTATTTCACTGACCCTACTTTACGTAAAATACGGACGACTGCACGCACACATCGGCGGTAAATTGGCCGTTTCCTCATTATTTGTTTCTTAATTGAACCCGAGTGATTTTTCACTCCGTGCATTCCTGTCCGTTAATTTTGTGGGTTCATTAAGAAAAACCGTGTCATTATCATCTTTCAGATTCCGAGGAGCGATGTCTCCTGTTTGAATACACGATTATTCCGTTTTTGAAAGGTTCTCTGATGACAAGGCAAGGCATTGTATTCGCCGATATACGTGCGGATAACGCATTTTGAGGAAACACACGCGACAGGTTGTTGAGTGTGACGGGTAGCCAATGCTTCGCTCTCGTAAAAAATAATCCCCCAAAGGAGACTGCGATAGGGGGAAATGGCACGACCACGCATAACGTTTCATAATTTGCAGATACTTTGAATGTTGTCATCATCCACAAAGAAAACCAACAAACAGGAAAAACGGCACACATCATTCTCTTTAGCACTGATCTCGATTTGGAGTGGGATAAACGGGTTGACTATTATCGTCTACGATTTCAGATTGAGTTTAATTTTCGTGATGCTAAACAGCACTGGGGACTGGAAGATTCTCAGGGTCATTAAAGAGCAAAGTGTCTTCAATGCTGTCAACTTATCCCTCTTCATGGTCAATGTTTCGCAAGCTATGTTAACAATCTCAGATAGCAAAAGTATTCTTGACCTAAAAGCCCACTACCACGGGCTTCGATACGTACAAGAGGTATTTAAAATACTTCCAAAAAACACAAAGCCGATTAATATTATGCAACGGTTTGACATGATTCCTGTGCTGGGGCGGATTCATAGTGAAAAATTAGCGGCTTAATGGCGAAAGTATTGTTAACTCAATACAATATATGTCTGGTCAATTGAGGAATCTAGGTTTAATGAAAAAGCTTGTATATCAAATACTACTCGACTAGCTTTCGAGCAATTACAGGAACTGAAATTGCTGCTACGTAACATCAGTTATTTAAGAAGGAGATCACCCACGGTGACGACCGTATTTTAGTGCTACCGCTGATACATCACTACTACTTCCATTGATGACAGCATTTTTAAGATCATTAAATTCATTCGGAGAAAGATTATTTTTAAATTTACTAACAAGAATAGCTGATAGTTGAGGAATATTCTTAGAGCGGTTGGCAACATCAATTAAAGTCTGAGTATCTCCCCTAAGATATGAAAAATAAGTATCATCTACTAATCTGATCCGTGTCATCTTTGCCTCATGTGAGATGGTATAATCCTGCATCTCTTTTTGCTCTTGGATTGTCTGCTGGAATTGTAGCTGTAAGCTTGAGCTAGAGGGGGCAC
>JAGLDQ010000056.1 GCA_023145535.1 Cocleimonas sp.
TTATATTTAAATGAGTACCTTATTTACATTTAACTGTCTCACACCACTAAGAAAAATAGCTAGTTTCCTGCTGATTAAAGGTCTAGTTTAAACGATAGAGATAATTTTTCTTATTAATACATGAACGACTGTTTCGCTTTGTTTCATCACTCTCGGTAGCACTTACAACGCTCAAGCTTCCAGTTTAAAACTGCTGAATTCAAGTCATAAGTGCAAAAACTTCATAGGGTGTTTTGTAATTTAAGCATTTTCTGGGTCTGCTATTGAGTTTATCAACCGCATTGAAAACCTGTTTTACGGTGATATCAATCAACGCCATGCTTTTCGGAAAATACTGACGTAATAAACCATTAGCATTTTCATTCTGCCCTCGCTCCCAAGAGCGATACGGTTTTGCAAAATAAGTATCACAAGCCAATGTTTTTGCAATAATTTCATGAGAGCAAAATGCTTTCCCATTATCATAAGTAATGCTTTTTATAGTCTCTTTGATGGGCATTAATAGCTTCTTAGCAGCCCCTTTGTGTGCTGTCCCTGGCATAGCCTTTCAAACATAGAGATAATCGATTAGCAAAATCATCTTGGAATGAATCATTGCAAAATGATGGCTTAAGCAAGATTCAATATATTTCTTTGTACATTTTACGAGAGTTGATACTTTTTAAGGAAGTAAAATAGGCAAACCGCCATTAAATTTTGCCCATTTTAAACGACGATGTAAGGTACCATCCTGTTTAACTTGAATTCTTCCCGTTCTTCCATTCAGTGCAGAGCCGCCTTTAATTTTAGGCATGCCTTTAACAACCATGAGCGCATCCATTCCTAATGCACGTAAACGCGGATATTTGGAGTCTTGTGGCAACCCTTTTTTATTCACCTCAATAATCCACGGAATTTCCGTATAAGTAATGCCTTCGAGCCCTACATTTTTATATTGATTAATCAGACCCGTAAAAATATGTGATGTGGCATAGACAGGCACCGACTTAAGTACCCCATCATGAAGCAAGGGGTGAATAGCGCGGGCTTGTGAGGGAGAGGCAGCGAGGAAAATAGCGTCTATTTTACTTTTCTTTTTTGCTAACGCTTTACTGATCTCTGTGTACTGATTGCCGTTATTGGCATAATTAATGGTGATGACGGCTTTACCGCCCGCATGGGTATAGGCATTGCCAAAACTGTCCCGTATGCGTCGCCCCCAACTAGAGTCAGGCACGACAATTGCTACTTTCCTATGCCCTTGTGCGAGTAACTGTTGTGCCACTTGGGTTGTTTCATCTTCGGGTAATAACCCAAATTGATACAGTCCTGTTGGTGCTTTTACCTTGCCCATATAATTAAGCGCCAGCGTGTTCACGGGGAGGCTCGCTGTACGACTAAGCTGGGCAATTTTAACTTTGCTAAACGGCCCAATCACAAAGTCCACATTACCTTTATTAATGGCATTGCCGTAAATCGTTTTAATATCGCCACTATTGGAATCATACACTTTTATTTTTATATCAGAGGCATGATCACGCTGTGCTTTTTTAATGCCACTTAATAAGGACTTTCCAACCGCACTGAGTGATCCTGTTAGTGGCAAAATTGCTGCCACTTGTTTAACGGATGCAGGCAAAGGAGGCGTTGCTCCCCCCATCACGGGCTTAGGTTTTGTGACGGGCTGTACTGGTTTTACTGGTTGTGGTGTTGGCACTGGCACAGGTTTAACGGGGGTTGGTTTAATAGGAGCGGGCTTGTCAGCACGATAAGGTGTAACAGACGTATGGCGAATCATTTTTCTAGCGCGCTCATTACCTGGATGACGTGGGAAGTTACGCTGCCAGCGTTTTAGATTACGATTAAGTTGCTGTGAATCATTGGAAGAAATTCGCTTGAGATAGTTAAGATCCAACCAGCCACGCATAATAGGATGGGGTGAGCTGCTTCTGACTTCCCCTAATCTCGCTTCAGAAAGCAAATTAAGCTGATTCCAGATTCGCTCATGATTTAACTTAACCTGATAACTCTTTTTAAGTCGTGATTCCTGAATCACTAATTCAGTGGCGAGCGCTACCCGATCACCACTGGTTTGTGCCGCTCGCATCCGCGCATTCATAATTTTTTGTTGCAAACCGTCAGGTAGACCGTTTACCTTTTTAGGCAATAATCGGAGTGCTTCTTTGTGCGAGGCATCTAGCAAGGCTAATTGTCCCTGAATATAACGATAGCGCGCCATATTAAGGGGATTAAGTCGTTGCCCCAATGCCGAGAGATAAATTTGGGTAAGATCACGATCGGGTATAAGCGTCGCTAGTTCAGCGGCTTGTAGAATCAGGCGCTCTCTATCAGGTGAATCATACTGCTGCGCGGCATTAAAATAGGCTTTAGCCGCTCCACGACGATTCCCTCGTTGTAATAAAGCATTTGCTTGTTGTACCGCCTCTCCTGTTGGAAGTCTGCTATTATCCACACGCGGTGCGGGAGGCTGTGGGAGTGGTTTGGGTCGTATATTTGGTAAAGCAACGGGTGGAACGCTATCGCAAGCGCTGAGTGTAACGGCTAAAATAGCGAGCGATGTGCCCAAAGAGAGTTTCATTGTTGTTGTGCCCCATTAACTGGTGGTATTTTTATCGCTGCATTGTCTTATTAATCGCAGCTTCCCCTGAATATTGTAGATAAAATAACGTTGTAATTTTAATATTATTTGGTTTTTATCCGTCCTTAGTGTCAGCCTTGCGCTAATTGGTTCAATTGAAAGCTAACAGCCGCTAAATATAACACTGTTTAACCATTTTATTCAAATATGAGAAACTTATGCTAAATGACACAGAAGAGAAGCAAGGCACACTCTATATTGTCGCAACACCGATAGGAAATCTAGCCGATATAACCCAGCGAGCCATAAAAACCCTCTCCTCTGTGGATAGAATCTGCGCTGAAGACACACGAAATACACGCAAACTATTAACCCATTTAGGGATTAAAAAAACACTCATCGCCCTACATGATCATAATGAAGTACAGAAAATTGATAGCGTTGCACATTGGCTGCGTGAGGGTGAAAATATCGCCCTTGTGAGTGATGCAGGAACGCCCTTGATTAGTGATCCAGGTTATCATTTAGTAAAAGCATTACGTGAAATGGATTTTCAGATAACCCCTATTCCAGGCGCCAGTGCTATTATCACCGCCTTGTCTGCGGCAGGCTTAGCTACCAATAAATTCTCTTTTGAAGGATTTTTACCTGCCAAAGAGACGGGTAGAAAGCAGGCGTTATTAGCGAATATTGAGAGTCCTTATACTCAAATTTATTATGAATCGAGTCATCGTATTGTACATAGCGTCGCAACGATGCTAGATGTATTTGGAGCGGATAAAAAAGTAGTGTTGGCGCGTGAATTAACTAAATTATATGAGCAGTTTTTTCATGGGACACTAGGCGATCTGCACCAATGGCTGGTTGATGATAAAATGCATCAGAAAGGTGAGTTTGTCATCATGTTGGCCGCCGCAGAAAGTAAAAAAGAGGATAACGACACCATGCATAGCAGTGTAGAACAAGTACTGGCGACGCTAATAGATGAATTACCGCTTAAACAAGCGGCAAAAATAGCGGCTAAACTCACGGGAATCAGTAAAAATAAACTCTACAAACAAGGGTTAGCCTTACAAAAATAATGAATAATGTCCAAAAGCGCCATGTCTTCTACCTTTCAGGTTTTGACCCACGAGGGGCTTCCTTTTACCACCGCCTCTTTAAAGAAGAAGCGCAGAAACAATCGAAACTCAATAAAATAAAAGTCAACATTGGCGCAAGAAAAAAACAGAGTCAATACGCACAATCATGGGCAATAGAAGCGCTGGATGAAGGACAGGCTGTTTCGACTCACTATGAATTTCTACGCTGGGACGATATTATCCGCCAACACTGGGTTAAATCATTCTGGAGCATTTTTATTGATTTTCTTTATGTTTCTTGGGTTTACATCACGACAGGCACATTAAAACGTGTTGCACAGGCTTCACGAACTCCTGCCATCACCGGTCTCTACCCAGCGGTTTATATTGCTGTTTCAGGGATCTTGGCGATTTTATTATGCTACGCCTCCCTTGCTATTTTTTCTGCTTTCAATCTGAGTTGGGTCGGTTGGATCATTGGTTTAGCCCTATTTACTGCTTTTATTTATAGTGCCAAACTCGTCGGTGACCGCATTAATGTCTTTTGGTTATTGCGTATCTATGCGTTTACGGCTCGCTGGGCGGCGGGAGATATAAAATCAATCGATAAGCGCATCACACTGTTTGCCGATAAAATATTTGATACCCTGCATAATAATCAACAAGATGAAGTGATTATTATCAGTCATAGCGTAGGAACAATGCTAGCGGTAGCAATTGCAGCACGAGTGGCGCATCAGCTTGACAGGCATCAAGTTAAACAGTCGTTAAACATGATTACCTTAGGTGAGTGTATACCGCTGCTCAGCTTGCTGCCAAAAGCTCAAGCAATGAAGGAAGATTTAGCCTA
Organism: Cocleimonas sp.; assembly: GCA_023145535.1. GTDB lineage: Bacteria > Pseudomonadota > Gammaproteobacteria > Thiotrichales > Thiotrichaceae > JAGLBW01. Next base: position 4,511 of record JAGLDQ010000056.1, read on the forward strand.
CTTATCAGCCGCAGAGAATATTTATTGGATCGATTATACTTCACCCGCCGATGGTGCCTGCTTTCCTTTGGTTGACCCTGTAAAAATAAGTATTTCTGAGCAGCAATATAAAAGCAGCCCCTTATTATTATCGACACGTTTTTATAAACTTTATACGGATGCGCATTATCAAACCATCAGGCGCAATTTTTATAAAATGCATTTTCTCTATTTAATGTCACATGACTATTTAGGTGAATATGATCTATTTGCCATAATAGCGGGAAAATATTTTTTAAAAGAACGAGTTCAGCAAAAATAGCGAGAAAAATCTTATGCCTTGTCCTGTTCGTCCAGCGCCATTAAAAAATAAAGCCTCCCTGTTTTTTACTTTTTTTGTAAAGAGAAACTCATGGTTAAGCGGCCTTTTTGAGCGTAGCTATGTGATGAAAACAGGGCGCGTTAAACTGCCGGGCATTGAGATTATTATTGCTAACGAACTACCGCTCGTTAAAAAAATCATGATTGATGAAGTCAATACTTACCCTAAAAATAACCTATTGCATACGCTACTAGAACCCCTGTTAGGTGAAAGTATTTTTACCAGCAATGGTTGCCAATGGCGCAAACAACGCGATTTAATGAACCCTGCCTTTGCTCATGCCAGAGTGAATGAAGTGTTTGATTTAATGCAACAAGCCTGTGACGATATGCTACGGCGTGCTAGCAACATAAATCAAAAGAAGCCTGTCTGTGATATGGATGAGGAAATGACCTTTGTTACCGCCGATATTATCTTTAGAACCCTTATGACCACCAAGCTATCGCCTGATGCCGCAGAAAAAATTACGGAAGCCTTTACTCGCTTTCAACATCAATCACTCCGCATGACCATGTTACGCTTATTCAATATTCCATTGAGACTGTTTGGGTTTAAAGAACGTCAGCGAAAACAGGCCGCACAAAAAATTAGGGGGACATTAGAAGGCTTAATACGTCCCCGTTATGATGCTATTTCTCGTGGCGATGAGACAGAATGGACGGATATTTTATCCACATTACTCAATACCATTGACCCTGAAACAAATGAACGCTTTAGTTTTAAAGAAATTGTTGATCAAGTGGCCATGTTATTTCTGGCAGGGCACGAAACCTCCGCCAGCGCCTTATCATGGACATTTTATCTCCTCTCCGAATACCCCGAAATCCAACAACAAGCCTTTAAAGAAATTCAAGATACCGTGGGTGATCGAAAGATTAAAAAAGAAGATATAAAAAAGCTCACCTTTGTTACCGCTATTTTCCGCGAAACTTTACGTTTATATCCTCCCGTTGGTTTTATGGCGCGTGAAGCAAAAGAAGAAGTCA
>JAGLDQ010000057.1 GCA_023145535.1 Cocleimonas sp.
ATCTAATCAGTCTAAAAAATAAATCATTACTTTAGGACAAATAACAATAAATTAAACCGTGTTATTTGTCCTAACTCTATTCTAAATATTAGATATATAAACAAATATCTGAATCACCAGCAAATTCAAAGAATGATGCCGCACCAACATAGTCAACATCATCAACAAACTCATTTGTATCCATTTCAAATAAGTCTACTGTCATTTGGCACGCTAATAAGCGCACTTCTGCTTCTTGACAAAGATCACGTAACTCACCTAAATCAACAACCCCTTTGTCTTTCATTTTCTTTTTCATCATGACCGTCATCATACGCTGCATTCCTGGCAATGCTTGTAGCAATACGGGCATAGGCATGGGCATAGGCATACCTGGGTTACCTAATGATGATACCTGAAGATCCAAGTCTTTCTTTAATAATTGCAGACCGTAAAAGGTACAAAAAATCTCAGTGTCATAACCTAACGCAGAAGCAGTAGAAGCCAAAATAAAGGGAGGATATCCCCAGTCTAATGTACCTTTTGTTGCAATAATCGCTAATTTCTTTTCAGTCATGTGTAGTCTCTCGGCCATGATATGCTTCATTAAGCTAGAACATATCAAATAAATAGTACCCTAACGGGGGAAAACCCTTCGAGTGTAACAGAAAAACCTAATATTAGGAAATACTGTATTAGGTGGTTTTTTCTACCCAACTTTCAAAGACTTTCAAATAAAAATAGCTAAAAAGATGCAAGCGGTTTATGAGTATTCATTTCACTATCCAGTGCTGATCGACGTAGTTAGGGATGCTTTAGCGCAGACAACTGAAATAACACTACTTCCCGATACAAAAATTACTAAATATCTCCCCTAATAAATCATCTGGCGTATAACGCCCTGTAATCTGTCCTAAGGTGTCTTGTGCTAGACGTAACTCTTCTGCCATTAATTCACCCGCATTAAATTCTTTTAGCTGAATTTCGGCATTATCAACGGCTTGCTGCGTTTCTTCTAGTGCTTGTAAATGACGACGACGGGCGATAAAACTGTCTTCAACTTCACTTTGATAGCCCATGCGTTGTTTTAATTCTTGTTTTAGCGCTGTAATACCTAACGCCTGTTTCGCCGAAATATACAGTTTGTTATTCCTTGATCCTGCGCTGATATTACTTAGGTCTATTTTATTATGTACTTGTAGGATTGGGAGTTTATGGGGGAGCTTCGCTAAAATATTTTGATTGTCTTTGCTATTTTTCTCTGTTTCATCAATGAGTAATAAAATCAGATCTGCTTTTTCTATTTCTTGCCAAGCCCGCTCTATACCAATTTTTTCTACGGGGTCGTCACTATCACGCAAACCAGCCGTATCAATAATATGGAGTGGCATACCATCCAAATTAATAGTCTCACGTAACACGTCACGGGTCGTTCCTGCGACTTCCGTGACAATAGCTGTTTCACTGCCTGATAGGGCGTTTAATAGGCTGGATTTACCAGCATTGGGCTTACCTACAATGACTAGTTGCATCCCTTCACGCAATAAACTGCCTTGCTTGGCTTTGTTGAAAATGGCTTTTAGTTGTTGTTTGATCCTTTCTAGACGATCTGTAACCGCTTTATCCGCGAGGAAGTCTATTTCTTCTTCAGGGAAGTCTAGGGCCGCCTCTACATAGACCCGTAGTTCGATTAACCCTTGTAGCAATTCATTAATAGCAGCGGAAAAATGCCCTTGCAGTGAGCGTAAGGCAGAACGAGCCGCTTGTTCAGAACTGCTATCAATTAGATCGGAAACAGCTTCTGCTTGCGCTAGATCCATTTTGTCATTGAGGAAAGCGCGTTCTGAAAATTCGCCCGGTCTTGCTAACCGTGCACCAAGTGCTAGGCAACGCTTTAATACCATATCCAAGACAATAGGGCCGCCATGTCCTTGAAACTCAATAACATGCTCACCGGTAAAGGAATGCGGTGCAGGAAAATAGATAGCGATGCCACTGTCTATTATTTCCTGCTGATCAGACTTGAATTCAGTATAGATTGCTTTGCGTGGAGGAGGAGTACTGCCGAGTATTTTATTCGCTATTTTGGAACAAAGATTACCTGATACACGAATGATGCCGACCCCACCGCGTCCTGCTGGGGTGGCTACTGCTACGATGGTGTCTTGGGGTGTTGTCATTTTTGGAACCAAAGAACAGAGTGAGTACACAGAAACTATTCATACTATGCAGGGTAGGCCTAACCAAAGAGACCGACCCTACACAACTTATGCACAACAAACCCCTTGTATTTATCGATGACTGATTATATATCTAACCATGCTGAGATATATTAAGAATCCTTTTTAAGCAGTTTCTTTCCTAATGCAATCACGCTCGTGCTTTTTCCTGCTTCAATTTGATGCGTAATAAACCATTGTTGCGCGATAGAAAGGAGGTTATTCACTACCCAGTAAAGAACTAGGCCCGCGGGGAAGAAGAGGAACATCACCGTGAATACAATGGGTAAAAAAGCGAATATTTTCTGCTGCATTGGATCCATTTGTGGTGGATTCAATTTTTGCTGGAAATACATACTCGCACCGAAAATCAATGGCAATATATAGAAGGGGTCAAGCACGGATAAATCTTGATACCAAGCCAACCATGGCGCTTGACGTAATTCTACACTTTCTATTAGCACCCAGTAAAGCCCCATAAAGACAGGCATCTGAATTAGCATGGGTAAACAGCCCCCAAGTGGATTGATTTTTTCCTTACGGTAAAAATCCATCGTTGCTTTTTGCTTAGCCTGAGGGTCACCTTTGAAACGCTCATTTAATTCTTTAATTTTCGGCGCGAGCTTTTTCATTTTTGCCATTGAGCGGTAGCTAATAGCAGAAGGGTAAAAGAAAACGATTTTAATCAGCAAAGTAACAAGGATAATTGTCCAGCCCCAGTTACCAACAACATTATGAATAGATTGCATAATCCAAAATAATGGCTTAGAAACAAAGCTAAACACACCATAATCTACGGTTAGATCAAGACCATGTGATATTTTTTCTAGCTCTGCCTGATTTTTTGGCCCTACATAAAACTGGTTGCTAAAAACACCTTTTGTTCCCGTTGCAATCTGCTGTTGTGGGGATTTAACACCCATGATATAGCGACTATCTTTCTGGATATAGTTGGTGTAGTAAGTGTTCTTTTCTTCTTTTGGTGGAATCCATGCACTAACAAAATAATGCTCTAGCATCGCCGCCCAACCACCTTGAATCACATTGCTTAGTTTTTCATCCTCCATATCAGAAAAACTTATTTTTTCATATTTTTCATTATAGTACGCGGCACCCACATAGGCCTGTATACCCATCATCATCCCACCTGATGAATTGTTGACACCATGGGTTAATTGCTGATAGTTATTACCTTTCCAGATGATACCACTTTGATTATCAACTTCTTGATCAACCCCAACGAGGAAACTTCCTTCCTTAAAGGTAAAGCGTTTAGTAACGGTAATACCTTTTCCGTTTGTCCATGTCAGTGGAACAACTAATTCTGTACTGCCATCAAGCAGTTCATAACGACTTTGGGGGGAGCTGAATTGTGCATAATGATTTGGGGCTAGCCCTTTCGCGGTACTAATAAGACCAGATTGTGCTGCATAAGCTTTAGCACGATCCAACACACGTATGGGATGATCTTTTTCTTCTAAGCTAACGGGATAGGTTAATAAATCCGCCTGAAGAATCGAACCACCTTCCGTACTGATAATAATATCAAGCACATCCGTTCTAACATGTATTTCACTGGTTTTAGCGGCTGGTGCAACGTCTGTTGGCACTGCTTCTGTTGATGCGGCTGGTGCTGTAGCAACCCCTTCTGGAATATCCAATCTATCCGAAGTACCATTAGTACCCGTAGGAATATTTTGCGTCGTTGCAGTGCTAGTGGCTTCTGTAAGTACAGGCTTGGGCGCATGATCTTCCATCCATGCCATCCAAATTAAATAGCTTAGAAACAGCAGGGCGAAATACAAAAGGGGACGTTGTTGATCCATTATCTATCCTTGAAAAAGGCAATTAATACTATATGCAGGGAATCTTGGGGTTAACAAACAGAATTCAATAACCGTTATTCAGTAAGTTTCTTCTGCATATAGCGCCATTGATTTTCTAGCTGTTGCAATATCTGCTCATTTGTCAGCTTAGTCGCGGAAGGGCGGCACATGGCAATTATATCGATAGGGGGAAGTTGATGCTGTCTGTTTCTAAAACTTTCGCGAAGCAGACGTTTGATGCGATTACGATCAACCGCACGTTTGGCGCTTTTTTTGGCAATGGCTAAACCTAAACGAGGATGACCCTGATCGTTTAACCTGACTAATAGTGTCAATGATTGATTACCAAACCGACGCGCATCAGCAAATACATGACTGTATTGTTCCGCAGTCAGTAATCGAAGCTTCCTTGAGAAAGTGTGCCCTAACATGATTGAGCGCTGTGAGGGGTTAACATTTTCACGAGAATTCTCTCTGCCTAACTAAATACTTAAGGGGTAAGACGAGCACGACCTTTTGCACGGCGCGCTTTGATTACCTTACGTCCACCGACAGTACGCATACGTGAGCGAAAACCATGGGTGCGCTTGCGCTTAAGATTACTGGGTTGGAATGTTCTTTTCATGACTTATACCTAAAATAATGCGTAGTTACTTAGCTCTGACATATCTCTAAAAATATTACGGAGCGAAAGGGCGTGAAAAATAGTCTAACAACGAGCTATTGTCAACTGTTTTGGTCGCTATATCCAATATCTGCACTATTAACAAATAACCTAACGATCAGAGTGTAATCCTAGTTAAAACAAGATAATGCCACCGAAAAATTCTAAAATCACATAAAACAATGGTATAAATAACCCTATTTATCAATCTGTTATAATTTCAAAACACTTTTTTATTTTACCTGATAGTAATTTATTTACTTGTGGATAAGTATCACTTTGAAGTACTATTGACCTTTCAAGACAGTATCATCTCAACGACCACCTACAAAAAACATCAACGACATAATCTTCCTCATAGGTATAACATTTACTACGGGACGAGTGTCAAATTAGAGCAACCCGTTTAAAACGACTATTTAAACTTATACTTTCCTACTCCCTTAATTTTGCTCTATAAACTAGCAATTTATAATGGGTAGCGTTAGTGATTTACGCTAGTTTTGCTTATCCTATCGTAAATTATCTCTACCCATAACAGCCATAAAAAATAGACTGTATTCTTAAAAAACCCATCAATAAGGAATATTGAATAATGCTCTGGCAACAATGTTTAAAACACCTAGAACAAGAGCTTCCAGATCAGGAGATCAACACATGGTTGCGCACACTCCATGGTACTCACCATGATGATGCACTGTTCCTACTTGCCCCTAATGAATTTGTATTAGAACATGTGCGTGATCATCACTTAGAGAGAATTAGCGAGTGCGCTCGCACTATTACAACGAATAACTCAACACAAGTTTTTATACAAATTGGCTCTTCTGCACCGATTGTAAACACAAAAATAGATCAACCTGTCCCACCAACTGACCTGCTACCTCTGCTAGATAGACCTCCATTTTCAACAAATACCTCCGAGCCTATCAATGTAAAGCATTTATTTACCAACAATCTTAATGTGAGTATGACCTTTGACAACTTTGTTGAGGGTAAATCAAACCAGTTAAGTCGAGCCTCTTCACTACAGGTTGGTGAAAACCCTGGTCTATCCTATAACCCATTATTTATTTATGGCAGTTCAGGATTGGGAAAAACACATTTGATGCATGCGATTGGTAACCATATTCTGGAAAATGACCCCAATGCACATGTTGTTTATCTTACCTCTGAGAATTTTGTTAACGATTTAGTGAGTGCACTACGTAATAATCAAATCAATGAATTTAAGACGTTTTATCGCAGTGCTGATGCGTTATTAATTGACGACATACAGTTTTTTGCTGGTAAAACACGCTCAATGGAGGAATTCTTTCATACCTTTAACACGCTACTAGAAGGGCAAAAACAAATCATACTCACCAGTGATAAATACCCACGCAATGTAGATGGTATTGATGACCGTTTGCGTACTCGCTTAAATTCAGGTTTGTCCGTTTCTATTGACCCGCCTGATCTGGAAACAAGAGTTGCCATCCTACGTAAAAAAGCAGAAAGCTTTTCGTTAGTCCTCCCAAATGATGTATCTTTTTTCATTGCAGAGCGCTTTAAATCAAATGTACGTGATTTGGAAGGCGCGTTAAAAAAGGTAATTGCAACGCTACGTTTACGCAAAAAGACAGAAGTAACGCTTAATTTTGTACATGATGCATTACGTGATCAGTTAGCCAACCAGGCTAAACTGATTACGATGGAAAGTATTAAAAAAACGGTCGCACAGCATTATAATATACGGGTATCTGATCTTAACTCACCTCGTCGTACTCGCACAATAGCTCGCCCACGTCAGATAGCAATGTCATTAACTAAGGAGTTGACGACTCATAGCTATCCTGAAATAGGCAATAATTTTGGTGGTAGAGATCATACAACCGTCATGCATGCTTGCAAAAAAGTGATTGAATTACGCTATACAGACCCGCAAATTGAAGAAGGTTATAATATACTTCATCGCATTCTAACCTGTTGATATAGGGTTGGGTATAAACCTGTGGATAACCTGTTAATAACCCGTGGATAACAATGGGATAACTTCACATTTAGATCGCAGATTAGACTTATTCACATATAATCCACAGGTTATCCCATGCTTATCCACATACTTATCCAGTCAATATTTTACTATAAGCTATTAATATCTATGAACTACTCCGACTTATCCACAAAATAGTGCGTCCCCTACTACTACTACTAAACTATACTATATAAACAAAGAAATAATATGAAACTAACAATCTCACGAGATATACTCCTAAATCAACTCTCTAATGTTATTGGTGCAATAGAGAAAAAACACACTAAAAAAATATTAGAAAATATTTACTTATCTATTCAAAATAATCAACTTCAAGTGGTAGGAACAGATCTTGAGATAGAGCTTTCCAGTCAAACCCAAATCATTTCTGATGAACAAGGTTTAATTACCACAACCGCATGGAAAATATTAGAAATATGCAAAGCATTGCCTGCGGATAGTTTTATTACGTTAGAAACTAATGAGCACCGTCTCTATTTGGGCGTTAACCGCAGTAATTTTGAATTATCGACCTTACCCGCTGATGACTATCCATTGTTGGATGACATAACGTTTAGTGATGAGGTTATTATTCGTGAGAACATATTAAAAAGTTTATTGGATGACACCGCCTTCTCAATGGCAAATCAGGATGTACGCTATTATTTAAATGGTTTACTACTTGATGTTAACAATGGATTAATTAAAGCCGTAACAACCGATGGTCATCGTCTGGCGATTAGTGAATATCAAAGAGATGATAACAATGAGTTCGGTACAGAAAAAAGCATTATCATACCGCGAAAGGGAGTATTGGAATTATCAAGACTTCTAGATGGCAGCAGTGAAATACCGCTCTCGCTTTATTTAAGTGATAATCATATAAGAATACAAAAAGAAGATATTCGTTTCACTTCAAAACTTATTGATGGAAAGTATCCTGACTATCAAGCCGCAATCCCAGCTTCTAGTAGCCATCAAGTTGAACTTGAACGAACTTTGTTTAAAGATACACTGTCACGCGTTGCGATTTTATCCAATGAAAAATTCAGAGGTATTCGTCTAAGTTTTGACAGCGGAATAATGAGACTACATTCCACTAATCCAGAAAAGGAATCGGCTACTGAAGAGATGGATATAGACTACCATGGTGAATTATTAGAAATAGGGTTTAATGTGAGTTATCTACTAGATGCCATAAATCATATTAATACGGATACTATTATTCTGTATTTTAGTAACCCCGATAGTAGTGTTTTAATAACAGCAGGTGGCGTTGAGTCGGATAATATCACTACAAAATATGTGGTTATGCCTATTCGACTATAATCTCCAGTCTTATGAAGCTTGATAATATACAGATTGAAAATTGTCGGATGATCGCTTCTGCTAGTATGACGCTATCATCTGGTATTAATTTAATCATAGGTGAAAATGGATCAGGGAAATCCAGTTTAATTGAAGCCTTTTCTATTTTATCGACTGGTCGGTCTTTTCGTACTAACCGAATAAATGAGGTCGTTCAATGGGGTAAGAAAAAGCTATTGATTACTGCCAACCTTTCATTCTCTAATTCTACTTCGCATATAGGTATTGAGAAAAAACAAGGTGAAACACGGATACGTATTGATAAGAATGATATACGTTCGCAGGCAGAGTTAAGTCAATATTTACCCGTTACTACAATTACGCCTGATTCCATTAAATTAATTATGGGTTCTCCTTCGGTTAGACGTCGCTATCTGGATTGGATTGGATTTTACTTACTTCCTGATTTTTATCCGATCTGGAAATCCCACCAAAGAATATTGAAACAGCGTAATGCTTGTTTGCGTAACAACCAAGTAACGGCGGATTTTAATTATTGGACACAAGAGTTAATAAGTATTCAGTCAATTCTGCATGAAAAAAGACAATCTATTCTCGGCTCATTGGAAAGTACAGTGGAGCCATTTAGAAAAATACTCATGCCTAACAAAAATATTTCACTTTCACTTAGCAATGGTTTTTCTTCAATCGATACATTTGATAATGTAAATAATTTGAAATTTTACCAAAGTAAATTACCTCAAGAATTAAAATTAAAACGGACATTATACGGCGTACATAAGTCAGATCTAAAAATCAATATCAATGATCACCCCGCTCATATAGCGGCATCACGGGGCGAACTAAAGCTTCTATCGATACTGCTCTATTTGGCACAAAGTGATGTGTTAATAACACGAGATGTTAAGTTAGGGATTATCACCATTGATGATGTTGCTTCAGAGCTGGATAAAAAAAACCAAATGATATTGTTTAAAACATTACAATCATTGAAACAACAAGTTATTTTAACCGTACCTATAAAGTCAAAAATATGGAAAGGGAATAATATAAAAATGTTTCACGTGAAACATGGTGATGTATCAGAAGTAAGTGGAGAGTAATTATGCTATCTATATTTGCTAAGGAATGTGTACGTTCCTAAATGTGCAAGTTGGATTAAATCATTATTTATATAGAAAAAATGCTACACTGAATACCTATTCTAAAGGATTAACAGTATGTCAGAAGAACAAGTTTACGACTCCAGTAATATTAAAGTATTAAAAGGCTTGGAAGCGGTAAAGAAACGTCCAGGCATGTATATAGGTGATACTGACGATGGTACAGGCTTACATCATATGGTGTTTGAAGTCGTGGATAATTCCATAGATGAAGCACTTGCGGGGCATTGTTCTGAAATTAGAGTTATCCTTAAGTCCGATGGTTCTGTCTCTGTCTCCGATGATGGCCGAGGTATACCTGTTGATATGCATGAAGGTGAAGGAATACCTGCGGCTGAAGTTATCATGACTGTATTACATGCAGGTGGAAAATTTGATGATAATTCCTATAAAGTATCTGGTGGTTTACACGGTGTTGGTGTATCCGTTGTTAATGCGCTTTCAGAAGATCTAAAGTTGACGATACGTCGACATGGGAAAATACATCAACAAACCTATGCTGACGGAGCGCCAACCTCCGAATTAAAAATAATAGGCGACGCAGACTCGACAGGGACAGAGATTCGTTTTCTTCCGAGTAAAACCACTTTTGCAATTACAGAATATAACTTTGATATTTTAGCCAAGCGTTTACGTGAATTATCTTTTCTTAACTCCGGTGTGAAAATTAATTTAATTGATGAGCGTGGTGAAGGCGAGCAAATAGTTTTTGAATATGAAGGAGGGATACGATCCTTTGTAGAATACCTCAACAAAAAGAAAACAGTGTTGCATGATAATATTATTTATATTTTAACGGAAAAGGACGATGTTGGCGTTGAGGTTGCTTTGCAGTGGAGTGACTCCTACCGTGAAAACATTATTTGTTTTACTAATAATATTCCGCAGAGAGACGGCGGTACGCATTTGTCGGGTTTCCGTACGGCATTGACACGAACGTTAAATCAGTATATTGAAAAAGAAGGGGTTGCTAAAAGAGAAAAGGTATCACCAACAGGAGATGATGTTCGTGAAGGATTAACGGCAGTGGTTTCTGTAAAAGTGCCCGATCCAAAATTCTCTTCTCAAACAAAAGATAAGCTTGTTTCGTCAGAAATACGCGGTATTGTAGAGTCCGCTATTAGCGAACGACTGAATGAATTTCTATTAGAAAACCCAGTTGAAGCAAAAATAATAACGGGTAAAGTAGTCGAGGCTTGCAGAGCAAGAGAAGCGGCTCGTAAAGCACGAGAAATGACACGCCGTAAAGGGGCGCTTGATATTGCTGGTCTTCCAGGGAAGCTCGCCGATTGTCAGGAAAAAGACCCAGCACTTTGTGAGATCTACCTCGTGGAGGGCGATTCAGCGGGTGGTTCAGCTAAACAAGGTCGTTCTAGAAAAACGCAGGCTATTTTGCCTTTGAAAGGTAAAATTCTAAATGTAGAAAAAGCGCGTTTTGATAAAATGCTTGGATCAGCAGAAATTGGGACGTTAATTACCGCATTGGGTTGTGGTATAGGCAAAGAAGAATTTAACCCAGATAAATTACGTTATCACCGTATTATTATTATGACGGATGCAGATGTTGATGGATCACATATCCGTACTTTACTTTTAACCTTCTTTTATAGACAAATGAAAGAACTCGTTGAGCGTGGGCATATCTATATTGCTCAACCACCTTTATATAAAGTAAAAAAAGGTAAGCAAGAACGCTATCTAAAAGATGAAGCAGAAAGAGAAGAGTATCTATTGAATCTAGCAATGGATAATTCAGGTTTATATTTACATGAAGATAGCCCTCCCATAAAAGAAGAAGCACTCGAGAATTTATCTAGTCAGTTCTTAGGGGTAATGGCAATGATACGTCGCTTATCTCAACGTTATGATGCCGAAATATTAGAGTCTTTATTATTTACCCCAATGGGTTTTGTTGATGAATTCACAGCCAGCAATGTTGAGCCATGGTTAGTGAATGCCTGTGATGCATTGAATACAAAATTTAATGGAACGAGAAACTATCAGGCCGCATTGAAAAATGCTTCCGATGAAACGTGGGTCATTGAAGTTGTTATTCGTTTACATGGTGTTGATAATACCCAGCTATATAATGAAGATTTGTTTCTATCCCCTGAGTTACAAGCATTGATAAAAGTAAATCAAGAACTCGATGGTTTACTAACAAAAGAATCTTGGATACAACGTGGAGAAAGAAAACAGCCCATTGATCGTTTTGATCAAGCTATAAAGTGGTTAATGAAAGAGGCGCAAAGAGGTCTAGGCATTCAACGTTATAAAGGGTTAGGTGAAATGAATCCTGATCAACTTTGGGAGACTACCATGGATCCTGAAACACGGCGTATGCTACAAGTAACGATTCAAGATGCTTATCAGGCGGATGAAGTGTTCTCTACACTAATGGGTGATTTAGTCGAGCCACGGAGAGAATTTATAGAGAAAAATGCATTGTCTGTTTCTAATTTGGATGTTTAAGTAGTGTAGGCATAATCAGCCTAATATTTTCTTGTTTTTTACATTATTGGATGCTTTCACGGGCTTCGCTACGCTTTTCAATAATGTAAAATAGTATTAGATTTATTATACCTTATTGGACTTGCATTATTTTTAAATCAGTTATTTCTAGCATTAGGAAAACAGTATTTTTAATCCTATTGATGGCATATACATTCAGTATTTAAACAGTGTAATAAGGATATAATGAAGCTTGCTCATAGGGGAAAAGGAAAAATTATGCAGAATAAATTGTTAAAGCTCGGTATGGCTTTTATCATCGGCTCACTATTAACCGCTTGTTCAAGTAATGCGATTGTTCAAGATGAGAAGAAACCAGTTGCGTCTAATCAAACAAAAAAACAGATCATAAAACCAAAAAAAATTACAAAACGCCTCGTAAAAAAGAGTCAAACAGTTGCTAGAAAACCTAATGTAATATTGCCTAAAACAGCAAAAATCCGTAAAAAATATTCTGGTCATAAACGTTCGAACCGTCGCTATATTGCAAAAAATAATGCTAACTATACGGTAAGAAAAAACTCAGCAGCTATCAAAAATGATGCGATTAGAAGATCTTCGCATGAAAAATATTTTGCTATAAAAAAAGAATCACACAGAAAATACTTCGCCAATCAGCAGCAGGCAAAACAACGTGCTACAGCGTATAAACGATACACCCCAAGAAAGAAACCCACTTATAGAAAATATACCGCAAGAAAAAAACCAGTCTATAGAAAATATACGGCGAGAAAGAAACCCGCCTATAGAAAATATACGGCGAGAAAAAAATCAAATTATAGAAAACCTTCTGTACGAAGAATCACGCCAAATTTTTCTAGCGCCTCGTTTGCTAGATCTTTATCAAATGCTGCGGTAGGGAGAACTCGTTCGCGGGTCAGGTATGATGGTCGGTATGTGAATATTGGTTACCCTTGGGGAGATGTACCTAGTAATATTGGTGTCTGCACGGATGTCGTTATTCGTTCTTATCGTCGTTTAGGGATAGACCTACAAAAAGCAGTCCATGAAGATATGTCTAATGGTGGTTTTTACGATTATCCTAATGTGAAGAAATGGAATTTAAGAGCGCCAGATAAAAATATAGATCATCGACGCGTTTATAATTTACAAGCATTCTTTCGTCGTCATGGCGCGCAACTACCAATAACTCATAATCCTAATCACTATAAACCCGGTGACTTAGTCACATGGATGGTGGGGCCTAATTTACCCCATATTGGTGTGGTAGTAGAACAACGTTCAAAAGCAGATCCTCGTCGTCATATGATCGTGCACAATATAGCGCATGGCCCTCAAATGGAGGATGTTTTGTTTAGATTCCGCATTACAGGTCATTATCGCTATAATAAAAATAATCGCTTGATAGCGCCGCGACGTTTTACAAACGTTGCCGTCAATACCATTCAGAAGGACTATAAACGCATCATGAGAGAGTTATCGGCTACCCCTGCAAGAAAACCAAGAAGGAACAGAGTCAAGAGTCAACCAAGACGTGGCGATGTTAATGTGGCTCAGTTGAAAGCAGAGTCAGGTATTTCTGACGCAGATATAAATGCATTACTTGGAAGATAAGGACAGTTAACATGGCAAGAACACCCTCCGTAATGATTGATCTAGGAACAAAAGCTCCCGATTTTTCATTAGTAGAACCCGCGACGGGTAAGACGGTCTCATTAGGAAATTTTTCTGATAAGCCAATAGTGATTGCCTTTATCTGTAATCATTGCCCTTATGTGATACAAATAAAGGATGTTTTTGCTCAATTTGCGACAGACTGTATGCAAAAAGGTGTCGCAGTTGTGGCGATTAATGCAAATGATGTTGCCAATTACCCTGATGATTCTCCTGAGAAAATGGCAGAGGATGTGGCGAAGCATCATTATAGTTTTCCTTATTTATATGATGAGACGCAATCTGTAGCAAAGGCATATCAAGCCGCTTGTACGCCCGATTTCTATTTATTTGATGCCAATCATGCACTTTATTATCGTGGTCAATTTGACAGTGCGCGTCCAAGTAATGATGAGCCTGTTTCAGGAGAAGACATGATGGCTGCCGTCGATTTATTGCTTGCAGATCAGTCTGCACCTGAAAAGCAATTGGCATCATTAGGCTGTGGTATTAAGTGGAAACAAGGTAATGAGCCGAGCTAATCCTTTATAAACCCTGAATTAACTGACCAAGTAATTTAAACTCTTCAAAACGTGCACTCCCTTTTCGCCATGCTAAACCTATTTTTCTACCCGTAGCATTGGGAAGAGGATAAGTTGCTACACTCGTATTCTGTAAGAGCGTTGATCCTAGCGACATTTCTGTCAAGTAGGTGATGCCTATATCGGCATCGACCATGCCAATGAGTGTTAACAAACTACTTGCTGAAAAACGACTAACACATTCTTGGTTTTTGATATGGCAGGCAGATAACGCATGGTCTCTCAAGCAATGACCATCTTCTAAGAGCAAAATACTTTCAGGTGGTAATTTATTAATATCATACTGATCAGGTTGAATAATATTGCTGTTTTTATTACAAGCCAATAAAAACCTATCCTCAAATAATGGCATGACTTCTACACTACTTAATCGATAAGGTAGTGCAATTAAGATAATATCTAATTCACCTGACAGTAAGTATTTATGGATAGATTGGGTTGTATCCTCGCGAAGATATAGTTTTAAATCAGGGTAGCGTACTGAAAGAGCAGGCATCAATTTGGGTAAAATAAAAGGGGCGATCGTTGGAATAATCCCAAGACTTAACTTTCCAGTCAGTGGTTGCTGATTACTCCTTGCTATATCCGTTAGATATTCAATATTTTGCACACATAATCGTGCCTGCCTTGCGATATCACGCCCAGTTTCAGTAATAGTGACACGTTTATTGGTTCTATCAACAAGTTGTATTCCTAAATGACTCTCCAATTCCTTAATAGCGACACTAAAAGCAGACTGTGAGATAAAACAGGATGCAGCCGCATGACCAAAATGTTGATGCGTTTCTAACGCAATAAAATATTGCAATTGTTTAATCGTCGGTAATTTCATTCATCTATTTTATAGGATGTAACGATATAAACAATCCGTTTTACAGATCCGAAACGTAACGATAGACTTCTCAATACTCAATCGAGTAAAAAATAATTCAAGGAATCAACATGTTTGAAAATAAAGAAGGACAGCGTATCCCAGAAGTAACTTTTCATACCTACACCAATAATGCATGGGTTGATGTTAATAGTACGGATCTCTTTGCAGGCAAAACAATTGCCCTCTTTTCATTGCCTGGCGCTTATACGCCAACCTGTTCATCCGCTCACGTACCACGTTTTAATCAATTACAACCCGTGCTTAAAGCAAAGGGTGTTGATGATGTTATCTGTATTTCGGTCAATGATACCTTTGTAATGAATGAATGGGCGCAGGATCAGAAGGCTGATAAGGTCACTTTTATTCCTGACGGTAATGGTGATTTTACAGAAGCAATGGGTTTACTGGTTGGTAAAGAAGACTTAGGTTTTGGTAAACGCTCATGGCGTTA
>JAGLDQ010000058.1 GCA_023145535.1 Cocleimonas sp.
TCGATGTTAGTAAAAGATGGCATCATCGACAAAATGTTTATCGAGCCAAACCAGCCAGGCGACCCCTTTGAAGTATCGGATGCAGATACTCTGCTTGAATACATTGCACCCGATGCAGAGCGCCCTTTGAATGCCACTATCTTTACGCGTAAAGGCTGTCAATTTTGTGCTAAAGCAAAAGCAAAGCTAACCGAAAAAGGCGTAGAATTTGAAGAATTAGTATTAGGTAAAGACTATACTGATGTGACCTTACGTGCCATCGCGGCGACTAGCTCTGTCCCGCAAGTTTTTATCGATGGGGATTTAGTCGGTGGATCGGATGATTTAGAAGCATGGTTTGAAGCGTAAGATTTTATTTTAAAATAATTTAATAGCAAAAAATTAACCACGGAATACACAAAAATTAATAGCGTGTATTTTCATGCTTTGTGTATTCTGGGTTCGCTACCTCTAAAAATCTATAAGGAAAACTATATGAGTAATCACTTTGATGTCATCGCAATTGGCGCAGGTAGTGGTGGTCTTTCTATCGCAGAAAGAGCGGCCGCTTATGGTGCGAAAACAGCGGTTATTGAAGCCGGTGAACTAGGTGGGACTTGCGTAAATGTTGGTTGCGTACCCAAGAAAGTGATGTGGTATGGTGCATCAGTAGCCCATGCGTTACAAGATGGCAAAGACTATGGTTTCGATGTCACTATTGGCGATCTTAACTGGGAAAAACTAGTAACCAAAAGAGAGAATTTTATTGGGGGTATTATTGATTGGTATCAAGACTACTTAGTCGAGTCTAAAGTTGAAGTCATCGAAGGTTTTGCCAAGTTTATTGATAATAAAACATTAGATGTTAATGGTGAGCAATATACCGCAGACCATATTGTTATCTCCACGGGTGGCCGCCCTATTTTGCCAAATGATATTGAAGGCGCTGAATACGGTTTAACCTCTGATGGCTTCTTTGAAGATTTAGATGAAGTTCAACCGAAAAAAGTAGTCGTTGTAGGCGGGGGGTATATCGCATTGGAATTTGCGATGTTAATGAATGGACTAGGTTCTGATGTTTCTGTTCTACACCAAGGCTGGCCAGTGATGGAAGGCTTTGATTCTATGATTCAAACCACACTCCGCCGCCAAATGGAAACCGATGGTATCGATCTTAATGATGATGGCATCATAGAAAAAATAGAAAAAATTGCAGAGGATAATCTTACAATACATTTTAAAGAGGGTCATCAGCTAACTAATGTAAATGCATTAATCTGGGCGATTGGACGTGTACCCAATACCGATAAGATAGGGCTTGAAAATACTAATGTCGCACTGACCGATCGTGGCATGGTAGTGGTTGATGATGAAGAAAAAACGACCGTTGATGGTATTTATGCTATAGGTGATATTATTGGCAAAGCACCCTTAACCCCCGTTGCTATTGCCGCAGGTAGACGTTTAGGTGATCGTCTCTATGGGGGGAAGCCCAATAGAAAAATGTCCTATGATAATATCGCAACCGTTATGTTTACCCACCCCCCAATTGGCACGATTGGTATGAGCGAAGAGAAAGCACGGGCTGAATATGGTGATGATGTTAAAATCTATAAAACAGACTTTGTACCGCTTTATCATCAAATGACACGAAACAAAGTCAAAACAGCGATGAAGTTAGTGGTCTTAGGAGTGGAAGAAAAAATCATTGGTTGTCATATTATGGGCTTGGGTGCGGATGAAATGTTACAAGGATTTGCCGTTGCTATTCGTATGGGCGCAACTAAAGAAGACTTTGATGATACCATTGCGATTCATCCTGTGAGTGCAGAAGAATTAGTGACCATGAAATAATGCGTATAACAAATGGCAAATTCACTGTAATAGGATAAATAACTAACATCTCACAAAGAGGCAAAGTGGTCTGATAAATAATCAATGTTATTGGTCTCTATGTTGCTTCTTTGCGAAAAATATTTTTTTGTCGTTCTTCACATAAGCAACGCAGAAACAATGCAATTTGTTACTTTGAGTTTCCTTATATAATCTGCTAGGTTAACGCCTTTTAAAATCGGTCATGTTTAAAGTAGATGACCAAAAAAGGAAGGCGTTTATGAGCAGGGAGTTTCATCGTGGACAGCGTTGGATTAGCAATACAGAATCTGAATTAGGCTTAGGCTTTGTAGAAAAAATAGAAGGTCGTCATGTTACCTTTGTTTTTCCTGCCGCAGATGAAACGCGTGTTTATGCGCTAGATAGCGCGCCACTCAGTCGTGTTAAATACCCTATTGATGAAAAAATAAAAACAGAATCAGGGATAACAATGACCGTTGCTGAACACCTTGAGCATAATGGCTGCATTGTTTATCGAGGAAACGATGAAGAAGGAAAAGAAACCCATGTGCATGAGCTAGAGTTAAATAGCTTTGCTCAATTCAGTCATCCGCATGATCGCCTCTTTGCCGGACAAATTGATAAAGACAGTTATTTCCGCCTGCGTGTGGAAACATTAGAGCATCAACGTCGTCAACAAACATCCGACACTTATGGACTATCAGGCCCACGGGTTCAATTATTACCACATCAGTATTATATCGCGCATCAAGTTGCTTTACGTCATGCGCCCCGTGTTTTACTAGCCGATGAAGTAGGCTTAGGAAAAACCATTGAAGCGGGTTTGATTTTACATCAGCAATTACTAACAGAGCGGGTAAAGCGCGTGTTGATTGTTGTGCCAGAAAGCCTAATTCATCAATGGCTAGTGGAAATGATACGACGCTTTAATCTGCACTTCTCTATTTTAGATGCGGAGCGTTGTTTAATTATAGAAGAAGCAGAAGAAATTAATCCCTTTGAATCAGCGCAACTTGCGCTGTGCAGTCTCTCCTTTTTAACTGAAAATCCACAACGATTAACCCAAGCAAAAAATGCCAAATGGGATTTAATGATCGTTGATGAAGCGCATCATTTGGCGTGGAGTGAAGCGGATGTTAGTGAGGAATATCAATGTATTGATTCTTTGGCACAACAGATTCCAGGCTTATTGCTGCTTACCGCCACACCCGAGCAGCTAGGGATTGAAAGTCACTTTGCACGCTTACGCTTATTAGACCCTAATCGCTTTTATGATTTAAAAACCTTTCAAGAAGAGCAAGAGCACTATCGCCCTGTGAATGAATTAGTGCAGGCATTATTAGATGATCCACAAAAAGCACAGCAAGATGCGGGGCTTTTGACAGAGTTAGAAACGTATTTGGGTGAAAAAGTCATTGCAGAATTTGAGCATGCAGACGATGCTAAGGTAAGTGTTGAGCACTTAATCCAAAGCTTATTAGATCGTCACGGCACAGGCCGTGTATTATTTCGCAACACGCGTGATGCGGTTGCAGGTTTTCCTAAAAGAAAGTTACACACATATCCACTGACTTTTCCACAGGCTTATCAAGAAAATGTCGAATCTGATGATCTTTCTACGTTACTAAATGAAAAACTACACCCTGAAATGTTACACGTGAAAAATGATGCATGGATAGAATTTGATCCACGAGTCGCATGGTTGGCAGATTGGTTAGCATCACATTGGGATGAAAAAGTCCTCTTGATTTGTGCTTATGCGGAAACAGCGTTAGCGTTGGAATACTATGTCAAACTAAAAACTAGCTCGCGTGTTGCCGTATTCCACGAAAACCTAAACATTATTGAACGTGATCGGGCGGCGGCTTATTTTGCTGAAGAGGAAGACGGTGCAAATATCCTTATCTGTTCTGAAATTGGTAGTGAAGGTCGAAACTTCCAATTTGCACATCATTTAATTTTATTTGATCTCCCCTTAAATCCTGATTTATTAGAGCAACGTATCGGACGACTTGATCGAATTGGTCAAACACAAACCATTCAGTTACATATTCCACATTTTGAAACAGGCGCACAAGCGCGTTTAATGGAATGGTATAACACGGGTCTCAATGCCTTTTTACATGTTTGTTCCGTTGGGCATCGTATTTTTGAGCAAGTAGAATCGGAGTTAACCGAAGGTTTAATCACACAGGATGAGCGGACAGAGCAGAACTTTGATGATTTAGTTGAGCGCACTAAAATACTACGTGAAGATGCACTAGAGGCAATGCAACAAGGGAGAGATCGTTTATTAGAATTAAATTCTTGCCATACAGAACATGCGGCAGCCGTGATTGAAGAAGTGAACTTTTCGGCGAATGCACTCCTCTTATCGCGCTATATGGATAGTGTTTTTGACCTTACAGGCGTTGATCAACAGCCACAAAGTGCGGATTGTATTATCATAAAACCCACTGAGCATATGCAAGATGCCCATTTCCCTGGGCTTTCTGATCAAGGAATGACAGCAACCTACCAACGCATAACCGCTTTATCACGCGAAGATGTGCATTTTCTTACATGGGAGCACCCGATGGTCGTTGGCGCAATGGACATGGTGAGTAGTGGTGAGTTTGGTAATGCCACTTTCTGCGCCATTACATTGCCAAAAACATCTCCGCTACAACTTAATGCAGGGACTCTATTATTAGAAGCTATTTTTAGCGTCAACTGCCCTGCTCCTAAGCATTTACAAATTCATCGTTACTTATCGGCCAATATGGTACGCATATTAATAAGTAATACAGGTTTGGATTTAAGTGAGGCGTTATCACATCAAGAATTAAATGAACGCTCAGAGCGTGTGCGAAAACATACCGCCAATGAAATCATTCAGTATGCACGGGATGAAATTATGACCATGGTGGATAAAGCACAATTATTAGCAGAGCCGCAACAGCAAGCATTAATAACAGAAGCACTTAAAGTCACGGCTGAAGAAGTGCATGATGATAACGAACGTTTAAGTGCATTAGCAGAGGTCAATCCTAATATCAGGCAAGAAGAGATTGATCAGCTCGCCGTCGATGCTTTATTGTTAGATGATTATTTATCTTCAGCACAGTTAAGGCTAGATGCGATTCGGATTGCATTTGTGGCGGAGTAGCTGAGGGAAAACAGGAGGTTGATACCTGAATCTAGGCATGATGGGATTCAGGTTATAGTAACAAACTACTCTCCAGTAACCGTTACCGTGATATGCCGCTGAAATTGCCCTGTGCGATGCTCCCATAAAAATACCCCTTGCCATGTACCAAGTGCAGAGCGAGCATTGCTGACGGGAATGGTTATTTCTGTTTGGGTCAAGATGCTGCGGACATGCCCCGACATATCATCAATCCCTTCCAGAATATGTAAATATTCTGGATCGCCATCTGGTGCTAATCGGGAAAAAATAGTTTCTAAATCACGTCGTACATCAGGGTCTGCATTTTCAGTGATAATGAGCGAAGCGCTGGTGTGGTGGATAAAGAGATGGCATAAACCTGTTTGGATACCGCTTTCAGCGATAATCTGTTCAATATCTTGGGTGATATTGTAGGTATTACGTCCATTGGTTTGTGTGCTAAAGCGTTGTTGATCTAGTTTCATCGGTTAATTTTAGCATATATCTGGGGGAGTCATTTTTTCTGTTAATATTAATACCAATAATAATTAACTTATAGGCTCTTATCTATGTCACCTATCTCCCGCCATCAAACCATCGCTGTACAAGTCGATCAAATCACGATTGGCAGTGATTTTCCCATCGTCGTGCAATCGATGACCAGTACTGACACCGCTGATGTTGTACGTACGGTGAAACAAATCCATGAATTAGCAAACGCAGGTTCTGAGCTAGTACGCATTACCGTCAATAATATAGAATCAGCCCAAGCGGTTGCAGAGATACGCCAACGCTTGGATAAGATAGGCTGTGATGTTCCCCTGATTGGGGATTTTCATTTCAATGGTCATAAACTATTAACGGCTGTTCCTGAATGCGCTCAAGCATTGGCAAAATATCGTATTAACCCAGGCAATGTAGGGCGTGGTAAGCGCAGAGATGAGCAATTTGCACAAATGATTGGTTTTGCGGTTCAGTATAATAAAGCGGTGCGTATTGGCGTAAACTGGGGATCAATAGACCAAGAATTATTAGCGCGTAAGTTGGATGAAAATGCACAACGGGAACGGCCGCGTGATATTGGCGAAGTGCAGCATGATGCGCTCATTGAATCGGCACTTTCCAGTGCTAAACAGGCCGAGAAATACGG
>JAGLDQ010000059.1 GCA_023145535.1 Cocleimonas sp.
GTGTATGAAGATGGTGTGAAGACAGTGACCTTAAAAGGTGATCAAATAGCCGTTGATTTTCAGAAGTTGCTGGATGCCTATATTGAGCGAACCTATGCAGTGCAATAAAAAAATCTAACCACAGAATACACGGAAGAAAAAATGAAAAATTTTAAAGTGGCAACATGGAATGTTAACTCTCTACGGGTGCGCCTTGAGCAGGTGATTAAATGGTTAGCCGCAGAACAGCCTGATGTGTTAGTCCTACAAGAAACTAAATTGACTGATGATCAATTTCCTAAAGAGGATATTAAAGCGGCAGGCTATCACGTCGTTTTTTCGGGGCAAAAAACGTATAACGGCGTTGCAATTCTGAGTAAAATTAAGCCAGAAGATACCCTCATGGATATTCCCAAGTTGGATGATCCACAACGGCGTATTTTAGCGGCAACGATTAAGGGTATACGTATTCTTAATTTGTATGTGGTGAATGGCTCGGAGGTAGGCTCAGATAAGTATGACTACAAACTAGATTGGATTAGCAAAGTCACGGATTGGGTTGCAGAGCAGCGTAAACAACACCAAAAATTTATTATTCTGGGCGATTTTAACATTGCACCTAATGATCATGATGTTCATAACCCGAAATCTTGGCATGAGCGAATTTTATGCTCTACACCCGAGCGCCAAGCCTTGAAAGATCTACTTAATTTAGGTTTTGTGGATAGTTTCCGTCAATTTGAACAACAGGATAAGACATGGAGCTGGTGGGATTATCGTCGTGCAGGCTTTGAAAAAAATAGGGGGTTAAGGATTGATTTAATTTTATCCAGCCATTTATTAAGTGAGCGTTGCATCGCTTGTTTTGTCGATAAAGAACCGCGCGGCTGGGAAAGACCCTCTGACCACGCACCGGTTATTGCTGAATATAGAATGTAGGGGGTGAAATCCCATCTACAGCGCGCTAAAGAGGCATTCTGTTTATAAGTGATACCGATAATGCGAGGTAATCGGATAACGTCTATCTTTGCCAAAAGCGCGCTTAGTAATCCGTACACCAGGTGCTGATTGACGACGTTTATGTTCGTTTAGCAGCACCATATTGGCCACGCGCTGCACTGTTTCACGCGCATACCCTAGCGCAACAATCTCATCAACGCCTTTAAATTCCTCAATAAAATAGCGCAATATCGCATCTAAAATATCGTAAGGCGGTAATGAGTCTTCATCAATCTGATCAGGTGCTAATTCTGCGGAGGGTGGGCGTGTTATCACGCGGTCTGGGATAATTTCACCCTCACCGAGGCTGTTACGATAGCGTGATAAATCATAAACAAGGGTTTTAAATACATCTTTTAAAGGCGCAAAGCCACCCGCCATATCCCCATAAAGCGTGGCATAACCTACCGACATTTCACTTTTATTACCCGTTGCTAATAGCATTTTTCCTAACTTATTCGACATTGCCATGAGCAGCACACCGCGAGAGCGTGCTTGTAGATTTTCTTCGGTAACATCAGCTTCTAAGTTAACAAACTCATCGGCTAACGCATCCATAAAACGGTTAAAAATAGGTTCTATGGGAATCTCTCGATATTTTATCCCCAGCTTATTCGCCTGTTTGCGTGCATCTTGAATACTAATATCGGCGGTATAGCGAAAGGGCATCATAATCGCCTCTACATTTTCTGCACCCAGCGCATCAACGGCAATGGCTAGTGTTAGCGCAGAGTCTATTCCGCCTGATAACCCCAGCATTACCCCAGAAAAACCATTTTTATGCACATAGTCTTTTAGACCCAATACGAGTGCTTGATAAATGTGTTTATTATTATTTGTATCAATAGGTTGGAGTGATTTTTCGGCATTTTTTAATGGTAAGTTTTGAGTGAAAACACCTGCTTTTAAGGCAGGCGCTTGATAAATTAGCTGCCCTTTGTTATCCACAAGCAAAGATGCACCATCAAAGACTAAATCATCCTGTCCACCGACGAGATTAATATAAGCGATGGGTAAGTGGTGGGTATAAGCGCGCTCTGCCAGCAAGTCAATACGTTCTTGGGTTTTATTGGAGCGGAAAGGTGATGCATTGATCACAATAACCGCCTCAGCATTTTCTTTAGCCAAGTTTTGTATCGGCTCAGGCATCCAGATATCTTCACATATTAATAAGCCAACGCGATGCCCTGCAATGTCTACTACGGCTGTTTCAGTCCCTGCATTAAAATAACGCTTCTCATCAAATACACGGTAATTAGGCAGATGTTGTTTGGCATACTGGGCAATAATTTCACCATTTTGCAACACACAAGCGGTGTTATACAGCGCGCCATTTAGCATCATCGGTGCGCCGATAATCGCGCTAATGCCATTGGTTTCTTTGGCGATGGTTTCAATGGTGCGCTTAACTTTATCAATAAAAGCAGGGCGAAATAGCAGGTCTTCAGGAGGATAGCCTGTGATCATTAGCTCAGGAAAGACCACAACATCAGCATTCTCCTGTTTAGCCTGCTCTATCGCATCAAGGATAAGCTGGGTATTGTGTCGAAAGCTACCAACGGTAGGGTTTAGTTGGGCAATAGTAAGGGTAAGTTGTTGGCTCATTGATGATTATTTTATGCAATTTATAAAAAGGGTAAGATATAGCAATGTTATTTCTGAATAGCAAACTAAAACATTCTTTGCTTTAATTGAATCTATTTATTCCTAAGCCAACCTTCCTATGGCTATATGGGATCAGCTAAAGATACGCATCGAGTCATCGTTAAAAAAGCAGGTATTAATAAGGGAAGAAAAATAAGCATTACTGAGCAAGCCAAAGACTAAATCCTTTAGGCAAAGGCTTCGTCGCTTTATCCAGAGACCACTGATTTTCTTTAGCAATCGCTTCAATGTTCTTAACGCGATTGTCTCCCAATGGGTGCGTAACAAAGAAGGTGGGTTCTTTAATTAGCTCGTCATCAGTTAAACGACTCAGCAATTGGAATAAGTCGGTTGCTCCATTAGCATGTCCATAAATTTTCACTAATGCGTTTAAGCCTTCAATATCAGAGGCGGTTTCCATATCACGGCTAAATTTTAATTGGGTATAGAGTCCAGCAGAACCCAATAAGTTGACTTCGGATTTTCCTAATAAAAACATAAATCCTGCTGAAATAGCGACAGACTGTCCAACGGAACGTATGGGATCACGGTGTTTTATATGTGCTATTTCGTGTGCAATGACCATGCTAATGGCATTTTCATTTTTTAATTTAGAAAGTAATCCTTTATAAAGAAAGATATGCCCGCCGAGTGTGGCAAACGCATTTTCTATTTCATCATCGACATAATGTGGATAGATTTCCATACCCGCTGGTAAATCCATTGCATCGCTAATATGGGCGGTCAGATTTTCTAAATAGAGTTGAATATCAGCGCTATCATTTTCGCTGGCGGGAAGTTCATATTGGGAGGCTAACTGAACTTCTTTGCTGTAGGGGATGAGTGAGGCGAGGTAGTCCCCCGACTGCGCTAATAACCATGCGCTAACAGCGAGGATAATTGCAATGGCGCTGAATAGTTTTATAAAGGTTACGATGGGGTGTGATGCAGAGGTATTAATCCCTTCTGGAATCTCAGGGTTCGTATAAAAGGTTTGCTGTTTTTTATTCATTGCTAGTACTCGTGGATAAACAATAGCGCACCGACAACCCTTTGATAAACTTTGGATTGCGTATCAAAGGTCACTTCAATAATGCACTCCCTACTTCAGCATCTCAAAAAAACGTTCCATGCGAGGTTTAAAACTCTCTTTAGTATTTAAAGAAAGTAGTATCCGTGTGGCATGACCCCGAATTTCTGAACGTGGAATGAGACCATAATAACGTGAGTCCGCACTATTATCACGGTTATCACCCATTACGAAATATTGATCTTTTGGAATAGTGACGGGGCCGTAATTTTTCATCTTAGGGTTGTAGTAGTTTGGTTTTACTTGCATGACGTGGGTTAAACGACCTAAAGACTCCAGTGCATAAATCCCCTCTTCTTTATCACCGTCACGTAAAGGTTCTAAGATTGGATCACGTAAATTGGAGTAATTCGCAGGCTGGCCATTGATAAAGAGTTGGTTTTTCTTAATTTCAATGATCTCACCTGGTAATCCAATAAGGCGCTTAATCATGCGCTTATCGGCTGCTTTTGAGGTGAATACAATAATCTCACCCCGTTTAGGTTCACCTAAACGGGCTAATGAAATATCGGTAAAAGGAATTTGTAAATCATAGGCCAATTTATTTTCCCAGACGACATCCCCTTCGAGAATGGTGGGTTTCATTGAGCCTGTTGGCACAGGATGCCAATCTGCAATGGCACCACGGAAGATAAATAGAAATGAAATAAAGATTAGGAATGTTTTATTATTATTAATAATTGAAGTTAGCTTATTCATGATATTGGGGGCCTTATCATTGTTGTTATTATTTTTATTGGGTTAAATACTCGCGCTCTTTTTTACGAATGCTAGTGATCAAAGTAATGCTTGAGAAAACTATCAAAGTTTACATCATCATTGGCTTCAACTTTTTGTTGCTCTAAAATTGATTGCTCCGCTTGTTGAGTAAACTTCTTTCGGGAAGCTTCGCTCAACTCACGTTCTAAAAAGTAACGACGATGTTCATCCGATTGGCTTTGAGCAAAGTCAAAATAACTCTTGTGATTGCTCATTAGCTCATCTAACACACGTGCTGAAGATGTGAGTTCGGGGTGATCAATAAGTTCCATTTGATGTTTTAATGCCGACACATAACAAGTATCAGTATGGACTTTATTGAGTAACTCTGCCACAGGCATCATAGCCTCTAATAATTCAGAGCCCCATGATTTAAGCGTGCATTTTTTATTATTATAGCGCAATTCAAGATTGGGTTTACGTCCAAAATGCGCCACTAATGATTGATTCTCATCTATTTCTTGTTGTTCTTTTTTATCAATTTTAGGGCTTTGTTGCAATAGACAGAACAGCATAAAGACTTCTAAAAAGAAAAGCTGCTTATGCGTAATACCTGCGGGATGGAAGGGGTTAATATCCACCGAGCGCAACTCGACATAGCGAATACCACGTGCGCTTAACGCATCAATGGGCTTTTCAAAACAGTCCAAAATCTGCTTAGGTCGAACCGTGCTGTAGTATTCATTTTCAATTTGCAATAAATTGGCATTTAATTGACGATATTCTCCATCAACTTTAACACCTATTTTTTCATATGGAGCATGGGGTGTGTTAATAGCATGATGCAAACTGTCTATATAGCCTTCTATTGTGTCATAGTTAGCCTTAATGCCCGCTTTACTCTCTTTGCGGTTGGTATAACCGATGTCACCCATGCGTAATGAGGTTCCCCACGGCTCATAATAAGTATTTTTATTATAAATTTTCATGCTATCTAGCTTGGGAACACCGCTTAGAAAGGTTTTACAGATAGCAGGAGAGGAGCCAAATAAATAGGGGATTAACCATCCATAACGTTGAATGTTTCTAATCATCCCCATATAGGACTGATTAATAAAGTCTTGCTCAGTGCAGTTTTGTTGATGTTCTGTTTGCTGATAAGCCGCCCAGAAGTTTTTACCAATGGAGTGATTAAAATGAATACCTGCAATGACTTGCATCATTTTTCCGTAGCGCCATGCTAATCCTTGACGATACACATGCTTCATTTTTCCGCCTGTTGAGTCTCCATATTCCGCTATTTTAATATCATCCTCACCACGGATAATACAAGGCATACTGCTCGTCCACAGTAGTTCATCCCCTAATTGCTGATAGACAAAGGACTCAACTTCTTGCAGAAAATCCAGCGATTTATAGCCACGATCACAAGGCGGTGTAATTAACTCTAACAGCGCTTCCGCATAATCAGTCGTAATCCAAGGATTTTTTAAGGCAGAACCTAGCACTTTAGGGTGCTCTGTTTGTGCAATATGCCCTTTTGTATCCACACGCAGGCTTTCTTTTTCTAGCCCCGTTTTCGAGTCTCTTAATAGTGCGTTAATATTGTTTGTTTCAATATTATGTAGACGTTTGTTTAGTAGGTTATACAACAGTCGACCTCAATCATAATTAGCGGGGAACAGTGATTATATCTAAATTCGGGTTGATAAGTTTACTTACCTGATGAATATAATATAAGCTATAAAATACGAACACCTAGCTCCTGTAAGCGTTGATGCATTCTCTTCTGCAAGGAAGGTTGAACCTGTCTATAATAACGGTTTATCGATGTCATTAGATCTTAAGGAAACTTCATGTCCCGTATAATAAAAACAATCGCTGCCAGTTTATTGCTCGTCTCCTCTGTTTGCCACGCGGAATCAGTGCCTGATTCAAATAAAACACTCACCATTGGAGAGGCCGCAAACGAACTAAAATGGGAGTTAGGCGGGTTAACTGGCGGGATTTTATATTTAGGCTTAAAAGAGTGGGACTGGGGAAGTTCATCCTTTAAGTTTAATGATGAGGGCTGGTTTGGTATCAATACAGGCAGTGGAGGGGCGGATAAACTAGGTCACCTCTACTCCACTTATCTAATGGATGAATTTCTAACAGAGCGCCTCTATCAAAAAACAGGTAATCTTAAAGATGCGGCATTGAAAGGTGCTATTTTTTCAGGGGGATTAATGCTACTAGTCGAAACTTTCGATGGGGTTTCCTCGGATCATGGCTTTTCCTATGAAGACCTTATTATGAATAGCACGGGTATTGGGATCTCCTATCTTAAAAATACCGTTCCAGGACTAAGAAATAAGCTGGACTTGCGGGTTGAGTATCATAAAAGTCAGGCTGATGAAGGGCATCCGATTACGGACTACACCGGCTATAACTACTCCGCCGTATTAAAACTAGGCGGGTTTAAAACATTACGAACCACGCCACTAAAATATGTTGAACTACAGCTTGGTTACCACACAGAAGGCTTTAAAAAGGACGATCGACCTTACTTTGAAAAAAAGAAGGCTGAGTTATATGCGGGTATTGGGCTTGATTTAACAGAAGTTTTATTTAAGCCTTTGAAAAAACAGACAGATAGTGAATTGGTTGATTATGCGGATACCTTCTTCCGTTATTACCAAATGCCTGGAATTTATACCACGACTTCATTGCAAACAAGGGAGCAAAAACTTTAAACTAAAATCCCTGAAGACTAGCGCCTAATTCTCCATCAATATCCGAACGATAACGATTGGGCGGCATTTGCAGGAAAAAACCATTATCTTGCAAATTACGCATCACCTCGGCGGCTTGGTAACGGAGTAATTTACGCTCCGTATTTAATATAAACTCAAAAGTAAACTCAACCTCACCCACTAATTTTAGTAAGGAGTCTGGTACATTTTCAAACTGCTCTTTTTCAGGTAGGTATAAATACATTTCATTATTGCGCTTGCTGCGATAGACAAAGCAAGACATAGAGGATGGTAATGAGCTTTCGGACATATTTATTGGCTACGCTTAATTAATACTTTTATCAGCTTAATATTACTCACTAACATTTCATAGGCAATATTCCCATCGCCTGTTTTTGTGATAAAAATACTGGAGCTGCTGACCTTTTCTAAGCGTCCTTCTATCATTGAATTTTCACGCGTCACAATACGCACTATGCGTCCCTTTAAGGTACTCAGTTGCTCCACGGGCGCATCAATAAACTGCATATTGTAGAGTGCTTGCTTCGGTAGGTTCATTAGCTGGATAGGTTTGGGCGCTATGAGTGTATTAGGTTCTTCTATTGAAGGATTATTTTGACCTGCTGAAGTCGCTGCATTAGCGTTAGGCATCATTGTTTTTTGTTCGTTACTCCCTGCTCGGCTCTCACTAGAGATTGAAACGGGCTGACCTCGTAATTGGGATATATGCTTATATAACGATTTATCAGCCCCTAAAAACCAAGCGGCGACTGCGAGTAAAAGTCCAAAAAGTCCAAAAATAATCAAACGAATGGTTTTACCATCCATCAATGTTGGCAAAGTTATAATATTAAGCACAGGGATGAGAGCAAGAAAACCTGTGACAGGATGATAACGAAACCCTGTTATGGCATATTTAATAAAGCTATAAATAAATAATAGTCCACCTAAAACTACAGCTATAGTGAGTGCATTTTCCATTAATACGTTAAGTTCCTGTCTATTTTTTCATTAGAATTTCCGAACATTGTATCATTTAGCAAGCAATGAATCTGTACCCAAAGTGGTAGTATCTAAAAGATTTTAGTGATTTTAGTTGTAAAATAATGTTATGTGTAGGTACAAAATTGGAACAAATGCCTTACAAGCCTGTCCTTTATATTAAGGGCATGTAAGAAAGCGCCCTTTACAATGCGAGCGTACAATCTGAATTCATGAGGTCACTAGGAATTCAGGTTTACTCATAACAGTAAGGAGTTTCCATACTATGATTTCTAAAACAACAACAAAGATCGTCAATCTAACTTTCTTTCAAATAATTCTTTTGCTAGCGACATCACTGATGACCGTTACAACAGCAGAAGCAAGGCGTATCAACCCTCATTATTCTCCCGTTCGCGTGGATATTATTGACGATAGTGGCAAAGTTTTTCGACAAATTAACACAGGCACTCGGGCATCTGGGGTAAAGCGCGCCTATGTTCAGGCAAAACGGGGGAAGCGTTATAGCTTACGCTTGCGTAATCTGTCTGACCGTCGCGTTGGCGTTGTTATTGCTGTTGATGGACGGAATATTTTGACAGGAAAGAAATCATGGTTAGGCAAGCAAGAAAAAATGTATATCCTTAACCCTTATGAAACCTCAACGTATAAAGGGTGGCGCACGGCTAAACATCGTGTGAATCGTTTCTTTTTTACTTCAACGAGTAACGCCTATGCCAATGCATGGAAAGATGGATCAGCAATGGGTGTCATTGCACTCGCTGTCTATTCTGAAAAGCCACGCGTTAGGTATCGTCATAATCAATCCAATTCATTCAGTAACAGGGCAAGCCCAACCCCTTTAGCAGAAGCCGATGAGACGGGTACAGGCTTTGGTAGAGAAGAGTATTCGCCTACCGTTAAGGTGCATTTTAAACCACAAAATCAAGCGACAGTAAAACATTTCTATAAGTACGAGTGGCGCAGCACTTTGTGTCAGCGTGGCATTATAAAATGCCATGATCGTCCTAGAAAACCTAACAACCGTTTCTGGCCTAATGAGAGTTATGCACCTTACCCTCCGGGCATGAATCGCAACGACTATCGCCATAATAAGGGTCATCAAAATCATAATCAGGATAATCCTATTTATGATGACTAGTTTATAATTTAAGGTATCACTTAAAATAATGCTAAAAAAGGGCTGATAATTCAGCCTTTTTTTTGTATTGTATGGTGTTATAACCACTCTCAAGGATTGAGGATGGAATTTCTTTCCCTAAACCCTAAAATCACAGGCTCACCAATGCTTGCAACACTCTTAATTGGCATTTTTATCATTTTTGCAATAGCTTTACTCATCGGCTGGTATCTATTTGTAAAAAGGATGCGTCGCAAAAATCCTGACATGTCTACGGAACAGCTTTTTCTAACCGCGATTGCTTTATTGGCACTTCTTCTTTTCTCCCTCTGGCATGTATCAGGCAGTGTGGCAGGTGTCGAGTGGAAAGGTGTCGATTTTGGTACCCGTAATATTTTTAATTCGAATAATACAGAAGAAATTCATAATTTTACCGTCAAGGTCTATAAACCGCTGGTTCACTCTTTGGAGGCAGTCGATACCGAAATTAGTGAGATGAACGTTTTACTCTCTGACATTGATGATTTAATTGATGAGCATCCGCGTCACTCCAGCCTCTTGATTCGTGCTAAAAAAACATGGAGTGATGGAGCCTATCAGCTAAGAAAGCAGCAAAAAGAAGTCAAAAAGAAAATTAGACGTGCATGGATTGCACATGACACGATGAACCAAAAAGCGGTTGATACTAAATTTTCTCGTAAAGCGGTTAAGCTCGATAAGCGCGTTAACCGTGATCTAAAAACCTTCAGAAAATTGATTATCAAAGTGCATGAAATGGTTCGTAACGACCTTGCAGGCAGCCAAAGGCAACTTGGTAAGGCAAAGCAACAAGCAGGAAAAGGATCACGTAATACACCTAACTTTAAACCCAAAGTCATCGGAACACTGCTGGCTTATTCAAAGACTATTGATGCTAATGTTCATCAGGGAATGGAAAAGCTAGTGAATGAAATCGCTATTACCGAACAGCGTCAAGAGAAAAATAGAGAGCATTTAGAAGAAAATAAAGATCTGGAAGGCCCTCTCATCAAGGTGATTGATTATTGGAAGGAAGCCGAAATACAAGATAGGCATTATTTTGATCAACTGTTATTCGCACTAGAATCGGCCTTACTGGGCAGAAAACTAGGCTTAAAAAAGGGTGATTACGCAATTACCTCAATGAATAACAGTTTGAAAAAATACCTTCCTAACCTGCTTAAAAAGGTTCAAAACAA
Organism: Cocleimonas sp.; assembly: GCA_023145535.1. GTDB lineage: Bacteria > Pseudomonadota > Gammaproteobacteria > Thiotrichales > Thiotrichaceae > JAGLBW01. The sequence continues at coordinate 10,486 of JAGLDQ010000059.1, forward strand.
ACGGATAACTATTGACAATAGTTATTAAAAAATAATGATGACAAGAGTTTAAATAGCATGTTAATCAGCAATTTAGAAATCCTGCCCAATAAAACCATTATTAAACATCTTGGTTTAGTACAAGGCAGTTCAGTACGCGCCAAACACGTTGGACGCGATATTATGGCCAGCTTAAAAAACCTTTTCGGTGGCGAACTGGTCGGCTACACCGAGCTATTACAAGAATCACGCGAAGAGGCAATGCAACGCTTAGAGCAACAAGCGGAAGCCATTGGTGCTAACGCCATTATCAATGTGCGCTTCTCCACCTCCAGCATAGCTCAGGGTGCAGCAGAGATTTATGTTTATGGTACTGCTGTCATTTTGGAATAAATTATGTATCAACTCATCTTTATTTTGATTTTGCTCGTTGTCACTTATTTTATTGGCACTTATCTTGAAAAGAAACACTACACATCCATTGTAGAGCGCGAGAGAAAATTCAATCAATTGCCTGCTATTGCCATTAAAACCCCCCCTTCTGAGGGTAACTTTCAGCAACAACTCGTGTTAGGTAGCGTCACTATTTCGGTTGATTACTTTAAGCGCTTTCTTGCCGCATTACACAACTTCTTTGGTGGGCGTGTAACCTCTTATGAAACACTATTAGACCGCGCAAGACGTGAAGCACTGTTACGCATGAAAGAAAGCGCTGCCGAACAAAATGCAACACTGGTGCTCAATATTAAATACGAAACCGCCTCAATTTATAAAGGCAGTGGAAAATCCGTAGGCTCTGTAGAAGTATTAGCCTATGGAACAGCGATGATACCTGAGCCGTAATTGTGTAGCGTTTATTAGGGTTAGGAACGTGCATTACCGTGATAATTCGCTAACGATTATCCCATCGCCCTCATTGTGCAAGTGCATAGTTCCCCCGTATTCCGCGAAGCTCCATACGGGCTACGTCACTTAGGTTATAATTATTCAATGGTAAATTATCGACGTAATTACATCACAGGCGGCACCTATTTTTTCACGGTAAATTTATACCATCGTAAAACTGGGTTATTAACCCGATACATCCATGAATTACGTCATGCCTTTCGTATCACAAAACACCAACACCCCTTTCAAATTGATGCCATTGTTATTCTCCCTGATCATTTACATACGATTTGGACATTACCCAATGATGATGACAATTATCCACAACGATGGCGCAGTATAAAAAGCCAGTTTACCCGTGCCATTAAAGCCAAAGGATGCCAAATTAAGAAAAATAAACGGGGTGAGCATTACGTGTGGCAAAAACGGTATTGGGAACACACGATTAGAGATAATGATGATTTACAACGTCATATTGAGTATATCCATTACAACCCCGTTAAGCATGGGCACGTTAGCCGAGTCAGTGATTGGGAATATTCATCATTCCATCAATACGTTGCCAATGGCATATTAGATAAAA
>JAGLDQ010000006.1 GCA_023145535.1 Cocleimonas sp.
CTAGGATCCTCAATAAAATCCAGCTTATGCTGTTGTGCATAGTCTTCTAACGATTCCCGTGACTGATCCAGCAAGGGACGCAGATGCTGACCATGAGCAAAATTAGTCATAACAGGCATCGCGGCTAAGCCATTAACACCTGCGCCGCGAAATAATTGGATTAATAACGTTTCTGCTTGATCATCTTGATGATGTGCCGTGACTAAGACCTCATCCTGCTGAAGCTTTTGTGAAAAGACCTGATAGCGCGCTTCTCTGGCAACGGCTTCTAGGCTTTTTCCTTTTGGAATGGAAAGGTTTAAACTCACTATTTCGCAATCAATCGACAAGCGATTACAAATATCCAAACAATGTTGAGGCCAATGTTGAGCGGCTGATTGCAAGCCATGATCTATATAAATAGCGCGTATTGGTAAATTGTGGGAGGAAGAAGCTGAGGCTAAAGCATGCAGTAAAACATGAGAATCCAAACCCCCACTGTATGCAATGAGTAATTTTTTTATGGAGGTTAGAGCGTTGATTTTGTTCAGTAAATGATCGGCTGAAATAGGCATAATGTTAAGTCTTTATCAGGTCTTAAGATGTTTCATATTAATTTTAAGACTCCGGTGTACTTTGATTCCAATAGGGCATTTTTACAGAAAGTAACTAATCGAAGTTCGGGATAATAGCTATTGATATTTAAAGAGTTTTTATTATGAAGTATCGTTTTATAGTCAAATTATGGGCTTATCTACATTTTATCATCCTAACCGCTTGATGCAATAAAAGAGATAAAGCTAAAAAATACTAAAATAGTTCAGTAACTCATTGATAAAATATTTTTTCTTATCCAAAACTCAGGTTAAACTACTCTTTTGAATCGTTGAAAAATAGTAGTAAAGTAGGCAAATACCCACAAAAAAGCCCGATTAACTCGGGCTTTTTTGTCAAGAAAAACGAATCAACAATATTAGTTCTTTTCTTGATCAATAATTTTATTCTCAGTAATCCAAGGCATCATTTTACGTAGTTCAGCGCCAACAACTTCAATGCCATGTTCAGCATTTAGACGACGTGCGCCTGTCATTGATGCATAGTTTGATTGTCCTTCAAGGATAAAGCGTTTTGCATATTCGCCAGATTGGATATTGGCTAATGCTTCACGCATGGCGCGACGAGATTCTTCATTGATGATCTTAGGGCCTGTAACATACTCACCATACTCCGCATTATTTGAGATGGAGTAGTTCATATTCGCGATGCCGCCTTCAAACATGAGGTCAACAATGAGCTTTAGCTCGTGCAAACATTCAAAATAAGCCATTTCAGGGGCATAACCTGCTTCGGTTAATGTCTCAAAACCTGCTTTCACTAGCTCTACTGCGCCACCACAAAGAACCGCTTGCTCACCAAATAGGTCTGTTTCACACTCATCACGGAAGGTTGTTTCGATAATGGCTGTACGTCCACCACCAACGCCTGAGGCGTAGGATAATGCGATATTTTTAGCGTTACCAGATGCATCTTGTTCGACCGCGATTAAGTCAGGCACACCGCCACCCCGTACAAACTCAGAACGTACCGTGTGGCCAGGTGCTTTTGGAGCGATCATAATGACATCAAGATCTTTACGTGGCATGACTTGATTGTAAATAATAGCAAAACCGTGTGCGAAGGCGAGTACGGCACCTTGCTTGATATTTGGTTCGATTTCATCTTTATAAAGAACAGATTGGAACTCATCAGGGGTTAATATCATGATGACATCAGCACCTGCAACGGCGGTGGGTACATCCGCTGTTTTTAATCCATAACCCTCGGCTTTTTTGATTGAAGCTGAGTTTGGACGCAAGCCAACGGTGACATCAACGCCTGAGTCTTTCAGGTTGGCTGCGTGTGCGTGACCTTGAGAGCCAAAACCAATAATGGCAACTTTCATGCCTTGAATGATGGATAGGTCGCAATCTTTATCATAAAAAATGTTCATTTGTTCTATTCCTTAATTAACTCTATGTTTTTGTTTTAAACGTGTAATATTTTGCTACCGCGTGATATGCCCATACTGCCTGAGCGCACTAGCTCAAGGATGGTGTGGTCGCTAACGGCTTCAATAAAAGCATTTAATTTGTTTCTGTTGCCAGTAATTTCAATGGTAAATGTTTTATTTTTGACATCGATAATACGAGCGCGGAATATATCAGCCATGCGTTGGATAGCACCACAGGCATCCATATTATTAGCAGATACTTTGATAAACATCATTTCGCGTTCGATATGCTCAACCTCAGACAAATTTTTGACTTTTACCACATCAATCAATTTGTTGAGCTGCTTCATTATTTGCTCAATAATGTTGCTACTCCCACAAGTCACTAGGGTCATGCGGGATAGGCTTTTATCATCGGTTGGTGCGACAGTGAGTGACTCAATATTATAACCACGGGCAGAAAATAGCCCCGCAACGCGTGATAATGCCCCTGCTTCATTTTCCATTAAAATCGAAATAACATGGCGTTCTTTATGTGTTGTATTCATATCAGCCTCTTTATACCAAAATCATTTCATTTAACCCTGCGCCTGCAGGAATCATGGGATAGACATTTTCTTCTCTAGTGGTGATAAAATCTAAAAAGACGAGTCGATCTTTCATTGCTAAGGCTTCCTTCAAAGCCCCTTCAACGTCAGAAGATTTTGTGATTTGCAGACCCACATGTCCATAGGCTTCGGCTAGTTTTACAAAGTCGGGAATAGAGTCAAAATAAGACATTGCATAATTGCGGTCATAAAAGAACTCTTGCCATTGCCGTACCATGCCTAAATAGCCATTATTTAGTGAGATAACATTAATCGGTAGATTATATTGTTTGCAGGTTGCCAGTTCTTGGATACACATTTGAATACTGCCATCGCCCGTAATACAAGCAACATCCGCATCAGGGTGCGCTAATTGAACGCCCATTGCGGCAGGTAAACCAAAGCCCATTGTGCCAAGCCCCCCTGAGTTAATCCAACGGTTCGGCTTGTCAAACTTATAAAACTGCGCCGCCCACATCTGATGTTGACCTACGTCAGAGCAAAGATACGAGTTGCCTTGACTGACTTCCCAATATTTTTGCATAACATACTGAGGCTTAATGGCATCACCATCAGATTGATAGGATAAACAATCTTCAGCTTTCCATTGATTGATCTGTTGCCACCATGTTGACAAGCTGTCCTGATCAGGCTTGTCACCCCGTACTTCAAACTCTTTCGTTAGTTCTTTTAGGACTTGCTTTACATCGCCAACAATAGGCACATCAACGGTAATGTTTTTGGAGATGGAGGCAGGGTCAATATCAATATGAATGATCTTTGCATTAGGACAGAATTTTTCAAGATTCCCTGTTACACGGTCATCAAAGCGTGCGCCAATGGCAATAATGAGATCTGAATTATGCATGGAAAGATTGGCTTCATACGTGCCATGCATTCCCAGCATACCCAAAAACTGTTTATCGGTTGCAGGATAAGCGCCAAGCCCCATCAAGGTATTCGTGATAGGGAAATTAAGCCGTCGGGTAAAATCAGTCAACTGCTG
>JAGLDQ010000060.1 GCA_023145535.1 Cocleimonas sp.
CCATCAAATGCACCATCTCCCCAAGGAATGAGGAACACAAACAGCAACACCGAAGCAAGGGATAAAGTTCTGATAACACCCGAATTCTGCAATTCGTTTGAGGCAAATAAAGGAAAGGTAGCTACTTGGTTTAAATTATTCATCAGGAGTTATTGTTCTGCGCTTATTTTTATAATTATTAAAGAAGAATAAGACAACTCAGATTGAAGTGGAATTTAAAACAGATAAACAGGATTTATCATTGGGTTGACATATGTTAATGAACCTTTAAATTGACTCAGCAATACTTCGTTGGGAATTTTTACTTTTAACTCTAGGAAAAAACTATGTCAAAACTTATGAAGATCGGGACAACCTTAGCAACCTCGCTTATCATCACACTAAGCGGCGTGGCATTCGCAGCCGATGGCGCAGCAACCTATACTGCGAAGGGATGTACAGCTTGTCATGGGGCTGATGGCAAAACCCCTATTATGCCGACTTACCCAAAGATTGCAGGACAATCAAAAGAATACACCTCTCAGCAGATGAAAGATATTAAGAGCGGCGCAAGAAATAACGGCCTAACCGTTGTAATGAAAGGCGTGATGGCTGCTGTTTCTGAAGATGACATTAAAATACTTTCTGAGTATATTGAAACCTTGAAACCTTGAAGTCTAATATTTACTATTTCAAATGATAGCAAGACAACATAAAGTAAATATTATCCCGCTAGAATTATCTTGTTCATTCTAGCGGGATAGCAAAAAATAGTTAAAGCCCTCCCTATTGTTCAACTCTTTACATAATTCTAGCGATCAATAACTTATCCCCCTTTACACCCTCAATAGGCAAACGCATTTGATGACCACTTCCTGGTGCAACCTCCATCGCTTCGCCTTTTAGATTTGTCATTGAGGCCAGTCTAATCTCACGATTTTTACCATCAGGCATCACTAACTGTAAACGATCCCCCACTTTAAAACGATTTTTTACTTCAACATCAATCGTACCCTTTTCACTATCCGCACTAATCATTTCAGCTACAAATTGTTGACGGTTTTCTTTGGAAGCATTTTCCATATAGTTTTGGTACTCATGCGTATGATGACGCTGGAAAAAACCATCGGTATAACCGCGATTAGCAAGGTTTTCTAAGGTGCCCAGCAAGGACTCGTCAAAATCTCGTCCTGCAACGGCATCATCAATCGCCTGCCGATAAGATTGTGTCGTACGCGCGGTGTAATAATGAGATTTTGTGCGCCCTTCAATCTTGAAGCAATCCACCCCAATCTCAGTTAAACGCTTGATATGCTCAACCGCACGCAGATCTTTCGAGTTCATGATATAGGTGCCATGCTCATCCTCTGTAATTGGCATTAGTTCACCAGGGCGTTGCTTTTCTTCTAGAAAATAAACCTGATCAGCCAGTGGATGCCTTTCTTGGTCACCACAGCCTGCATTATTCAATGCACCCGCAGGCAATACATCTGGCGAAGGCTTCTGGATAATAACCCCTTCTTCATTTTGCTCCGCTGGTTTAGCAGAATACTCCCAACGACACGAGTTGGTACAGGTTCCCTGATTGGGGTCGCGGTGATTAAAATAACCTGAAAGCAGACAGCGACCTGAATAAGCAATACATAATGCCCCATGCACAAAGACTTCTAACTCCATATCAGGGCATTCCTGACGGATTTCTTCGACTTCATCCAGCGATAACTCACGCGAAAGAATAATACGCTCCATTCCATAATCCTGCCAAAATTTAACCGTAGCAAAATTGACGGTATTGGCTTGTACGGAGAGATGCAAAGGAATATCAGGGAATTTCTCTTTCACCATCATAATCAAACCAGGATCCGCCATAATCAGCGCATCAGGGTTCATTTCAATGATAGGAGTCAGGTCTTCCATAAAGGTTTTGACCTTACTGTTATGCGGTGTCGTATTCACTGCAACAAATAATTTTTTCCCTAATGAATGCGCTTCTTCAATACCAATCGCTAAGTTGTCATTCATAAATTCATTATTACGCGCACGCAAGCTATAACGAGGCTGCCCTGCATACACAGCATCAGCACCATAGGCAAAAGCATAGCGCATCATTTTTAAGGTTCCCGCAGGAGCTAATAACTCAGGTTTTTTCATGATAAAGTCTTCTAAATAGTAATGGAGGGTATTCAAAAATTTATATTATCCCGCAAAAATGCGAAGTACACCAAGAAAAGGCAAAAAACATAAGGCTTCTTTCAGAATCACCGCAGAATACTCGTTACTCCAAAATTTTATTGGAGAGCTTGCTGAGGAATGAGGGTTCAACAAGCTATTTTTTCGACTAAAAAATAAAGCTTTTACTCTTTAATACCCATTAAAAGGGATATTTTCCAAACGCAATAGTGGGCTATCAATACGCACCTAATCAGGAATATCAGAAATTAAACGTGTTGAAGTTCCATTTCATTTTCCACAGCCACTATTATTGCTATAATTTGCTAATCGATAAATGAATGATTTTTATAAATACAGAGGATAAAACTGTGGCTGAAACAACACTACTTTGGCATGACTACGAGACTTGGGGGATAAATCCTCGTCGTGATCGCCCTTCACAGTTTGCGGCTATTCGCACCAATCTTGATCTTGAAGTAATTGGCGAGCCTATTGAAATATTTTGCCAGCCTAGCCAAGACTTTATTCCTCACCCTGAAGCAGTATTAGTCACGGGCATCACGCCACAACGTGCAATGCATGAGGGAATTCCCGAAGCAGTGTTCTTTCAGCAAATAAACGCTGTATTTTCCAAAGCCGGCACCTGCGGAGTGGGTTATAACAGTATTCGCTTTGATGATGAAGTGACGCGCTTTGGTTTTTACCGTAACTTTATCGACCCCTATGCGCGCGAATGGCAAAATGGCAACAGTCGTTGGGATATTCTTGATTTAGTACGTATGACCTATGCACTACGTCCTAAAGGGATTGAGTGGCCGCAACGTGATGATGGCACAGGATTACCGAGCTTTCGCCTCGAACATCTTACCGCTGCCAATGGCATAGAACATGCGGGAGCACATGATGCGCTGATTGATGTTAAAGCAACCATTGAAATAGCGCGTTTAATTAAAA